>JAMOTQ010000133.1 GCA_027068365.1 Methanocaldococcus sp. | reverse complement strand
GAAAATACTTAAAAAGGATGTATGGAGGTTAAAATCAGACCTCTCGGAGGATGGAAATTGGGAGAGTTAGAAAATACTTAAAAAGGATGTATGGAGGTTAAAATCAGACCTCTCGGAGGATGGAAATACGATTCTAATTACAGTTGTTCAGAATACAAACCGGTTGTTAAAATCAGACCTCTCGGAGGATGGAAATTTTCAAAATGGAGTTTTATAAATTTCATTTTATAAGTTAAAATCAGACCTCTCGGAGGATGGAAATTGCACTGAAATCGATGCTGGAACAGGTATTCTCTTTGAAGTTAAAATCAGACCTCTCGGAGGATGGAAATGTTTGTGAAGTGTATTTTGATGAAATTGGTGACTGGAGTTAAAATCAGACCTCTCGGAGGATGGAAATATCACCCCTCTTATTATAAAAGAATATTATTTCTATGTTAAAATCAGACCTCTCGGAGGATGGAAATACGTTAAAAAGAGAATTAGCAGAACAAATGAAAAAAGTTAAAATCAGACCTCTCGGAGGATGGAAAACGAATCTCACATAGTACCCTTCCTCAGAAATGTATATTGTTAAAATCAGACCTCTCGGAGGATGGAAACTTCTTTGACGACTTCGTCAAATGTAGCAATATGGTTTTTGTTAAAATCAGACCTCTCGGAGGATGAAAACAAAGTTTCATTAAAAATAAGATAATTTTTATCTCTAAAAAAAGCTTAAAAACTGAAATTCTTTTTTATAAAAAAATATAATTGTTTAATTTTTTGCATCCAACTCCTCTTTCATAAATCTTGCGTTACTTCTTTTTATGAACTCTTCACAGACCTCTTCTGGCTTTCCTTCCATAATTAATTTATTCTCATCTAAAAGTATGGCTCTATCACTAATCTCTTTAATAAACTCTACACAATGGGAAACCAAAACTATTGTAGTTCCAAACCTCTCATTGATTATTTTTAAATAGTTTGCTACATCTCTCAAAGTTATTGGGTCTAAGTCACCAAACGGCTCATCCAAAAACAAGATTTTTGGTTTTGTTATTAGCTGTAAAGCCATAGCTACTCTAACTTTCTGCCCTCCACTCAACTCAGCAACTTTTTTCTTTAAAATATCTTTTCCTAAATCTAATGCCTCTAAAATCTCTTCTGGTTCAAAACTCTCAACTACTGGTGGGAAGAGTTTATAGATTATATCCTCTGTTAATCCCATTTTTTGAAGCTTTGAAATCCTCTCTGATTCTGGGACATCTATTAATTGGTAGATAGCATCAACAATCTTTGGAGATAATCCAAGTTCTTCAGCTTTTGCCTTTGCATGTGCTATGGCTTTTTCTCCTTTAAGTCCTAATCTATATTTTAGTAGATTTTCAACTGTTTGGTAATATGGGAGGGAAAACTCCTGATGCATAATTCCAATTTTCTTCCTGAGTTCTATCCTCTCCCATCCATAGTTGGTTATATCAACACCATCAACAATTATTTTTCCTTCATCTGGAAGTTCTAAACCAGCCATTAATCTCATAATAACAGTTTTTCCAACTCCACTTGGCCCAATGATTGATAAAATCTCCCCTTCTTTAACATCGAATGAGACATTTCTTAAATTTAATGTCTCCCCTCCTTTAACAACATAATACCTTTTGGCTACATTCTTAACCTGTATTATTGCGTTATCTTTTATGTTTGGTGTTCTTTTGTATGGTGGTTTCATCTCTTTTAAAAATTCATTTAAAACCTCCTCAACATCTCCATCCATTTTTACTTTCCCATTTTCTAATAAAATTAATCTATCGCAAAGATATCTATGAATTTCTGGTAAGTGAGAGGTTATTATTACAGTTATACCTAACTTATCTCTGATGTTTTTAATCACATCCAATAATTTTTGCTTTGAGGCAGGGCATGCCATTGTTGCTGGTTCATCTAATAATAAAACACCCTCTCCTTTCTCATAAATTTTTGCTATCTGTCTCCCTAAAATTAATCTTTGTTTTTCCCCTCCACTTAATATATTTGCAAATGCATCTTTTTTATGCTCTAAGCCAACTAATTTTAATATTTCTATTGCTGTTTTCTCATAATCTTCCCATTCTTCTTCCATTGGTAATAATTCATCAGAGTTGTTTCTTATTGCATAAAGCTTTCTAATTATGTTATTTATAACTGGCTCTGCCCACAAAGCGAAGTTTCTTTGTAAGTGTATGGCGGTAATTTCTTTAAAGTTGTTTTTTCTCCCTAAAATCTCAACTTCCCCCTCATCGTAATCTAAGCTACCTCTTAAAATTCGTATTAGTGTTGATTTCCCAGCCCCACTTTTTCCAACAATCCCCAATATCTCTCCTTTCTTAGCTTCAAATGATACCTTGTCTAATGCTTTAAAATCTCCGTATTTTTTTGTTAGGTTTTTTACTTTAACTGTAATCATGATTATCACCCAATCGATGTTAATAATTACAAACCTCTCCGCAAAGTTATTAAAGTTCCTAATTTTTAAATGAAAATCCAATAAGCTTTTATAAACGTTCCTATTAAAAAATAGTTAAAAGAATATTATGTTTATAAATATGCTTGGTGATTATTATCATTGCTGGCATAATTTTATCTGGTGGTAAGGGAGAGAGGATTGGTGGGAAAAAGCCATTTAGGGTTTTTAATGGTAAATATTTAATAAATTACCCGTCAGATATTTTAAAAAGCTTAAATATCCCTTTTGTTACTGTTTTTGCAAAAAATTCTATTGATTTACAAATGGAGAGAGAATATTTAACTAACTATAAATGTATAATATCTTTTGATTTGATTGAAGATAAAGGTCCTTTAATGGGTATCTTATGTGGCATGAGAGCTTTAAATGCCAAGTGGTTTGTTGTTCTGCCTTGTGATTGCCCTTACATAACAAAAGATGCCTTAAAAAAGCTCATAGAAAATATAAGTATAGCTGAAAAGAACAACAATCTATGTATAATTCCGAAACATGAAAATGGGTATATAGAGCCACTCTTTGCTTTATATAAAAGGGATGCATTATCTATTTTAAATAAAATTATTATGGAGGATAAAAACCTATCGATTAGGTATTTTATCTCATATCTAAACCCCCTATATATAAAAACTGATGAGTTAGATAAAACTAAAAGAATCTTCAAAAACATAAATACAATAGAAGAGTTGATGAATAATGATAAATTGATATAAAAAACTAAAATGATTTTCATTATATTAGATAATAAAAAATAATTAAATAATTAGTTAGTTAATGCCTGCAATGGAGCCGGAATTCTACCCCCTCTTTTAATAAACTTTTCAGATGAGTATTTATTAACTTTCATAATTGGAGCTCTCCCCAATAAACCACCATAATCAACATAATCTCCTGCCTTTTTACCAGGGACTGGAATGATTCTCACAGCAGTTGTTTTGTTGTTTATAACCCCAATTGCCATCTCATCAGCTATTATTGCAGAGATTGTTGAGGCAGGAGTATCCCCAGGAATGGCAACCATATCTATTCCCACAGAGCAGACACAAGTCATTGCCTCCAACTTTTCCAAACTTAAAGCTCCTGCCTCAACCGCCTCAACCATTCCACTATCTTCACTAACAGGGATGAAAGCCCCACTCAACCCCCCAACATAAGAAGCAGCCATTGCTCCTCCTTTTTTAACAGCATCGTTTAATAAAGCCAATGCTGCTGTTGAACCATGAGTTCCACACTTCTCCAATCCCATTGCCTCCAATATATTTGCTATACTGTCCCCTCTTGCAGGTGTTGGAGCTAATGACAAATCGACAACTCCAAACTTAACCCCTAACTCTTTAGATACCTCTCTACCAATTAACTCCCCAACCCTTGTAATTTTAAAGGCAACTTTTTTAATTTCATTTGCCAAAGTTCCAAAATCTGCATCTGGTAGTTTTTCAACAACCGCCCTTACAACTCCTGGCCCTGAAACTCCAACATTTATAACTTTATCTCCCTCTCCAACTCCATGGAATGCTCCAGCCATGAATGGGTTGTCTTCTGGTGCATTGGCAAATACTACAAGCTTAGCACATCCAATTGCCTTTTCTGTTTTATATGCGGTCTCTTTAATAATCTCTCCCATTCTTTTAACGGCATCCATGTTAATGCCTGTTTTTGTTGAGGCAACATTTACTGAGGAACAAACTCTCTCCGTCTTCTCCATCATATATGGAATAGAGTCGATTAAAGCCATATCTTCCTTTGTTGCATCCTTATGAACTAAGGCAGAATAACCTCCTAAAAAATCTACTCCAACTTTTTTAGCAGATTTATCTAATGTTTTTCCAACCTCTACACATGCCTTTATCTGCTCTTCTTTATCTAAATCTTTTATAGCCCCTCCGACAATTAAAGATATTGGTGTAACTGCTATCCTCTTATTAACTATTGGAATCCCATATTTTTCTGATACCTTGTTAGCAACATCAACTAAATTTTCAGCTGACGATGTTATTTTATTATAAATGTTTTCTTTCAACTCATCTAAATCTTTTGAAACACAGTCTCTCAAACTTATTCCTAATGTTACAGTCCTCAAATCTAAGTTTTCCATCTTAATCATTTTGACTGTCTCCATAATTTCCTCTGGTCTGAACATGTTTATCACTTTTTACTTTTCAATAAGTTTGATAGTAAATTACATAATAAACTATAAAAATTTTAATAATCAACATAAAAAAATCGTTATTATAAATATTCGTCTACATTTTAATAAAGAATTATTGTTTTTATTTAAAAAAGAGGCACTATTTATTTTTTATTTAATAATTCATTTTCAATTTTCTCTAAAATATCGGTGCTTTCTGACTTTCCAGCTTTATCATTGTATTTATATATAAACTTTTTAATCCCATTTTTTTCCTCTATATATTCTTTGTTATACCTTAATAAGGTCTTTTCAATATTAAGGTTTTCATTTAATGATATATAAATTTCTGTTATACTTTTTTCAAATCCAGCATGTGCTAAAAAGTTCCTTATGTTAAATTTGTCAGCAGTTTCTTTCCTGAATTTATATACAGGAATCCATTTTTCCAATAGTTCCCTAAGTTCTTTAAGGTTATATTTTGTATTTATAATATTATAAATGGATGCAATTTCATTTTCTATAAATTGAGCTCTTGGATTTTCTTCAAATAATAAATTTTTTAATTCTTTGATTTCTTTTAAGGATAATTCATCTTTTATCAATTCAGGAACTTCACAAACTTTTGAAGCAAAATATGCCTTTACTAAATTGTTAAATCCTTCTTCAAACTTTAAATGCCTTTTTAACTCTTTATTTTTAGAATCTATTACAATATTTGATATATATAATTTAATAATTTCGTCTATTTTATTTTCAATAACTTCACTCTTAATAAAAAATGTGGAATAAGTTAAGGGTAAAGCATAAACTAATGAAGCTAAAAATGTATTTATGTTTTGTTTTAATTCTTTTAGTTCTTTTATTTTTGGATTGGAATTTACATTTTTCATTATCTTTCCTTTTTCTTTTTTCTCTAAGAATTTAGTTGTATTTACAATATTTGTGGTAAATCCTTTAATGTTATAGGAAGGAATTATGTTAATATCCTCAACTATATGAATGTGTAATGTTTCCTTCTCCCTATAAGGGTCTGAATTATAGACGGTTAATTTAACCTTATTTTTTATTGATAAAATATCTAAAAGGTCTTTAACAGCTCTATATGTTAGCACAGGCATATAATTTAAACCATGAGTTAGGTCTAAATGAACCTCTAAATTCCCATCAAATCTTTTTGATAATTCATAGAGAGTGTAGGAATAATAATCAGCTAAATTTCCGAAAAATTTACCGTTTGGGAATGTCCCAACTCCTGGACATACTATTACCTCATAATTGCTAATATCTAAATTTGCTTCAATATACTCAGTGGCTTTTTCCCTAACTTCTTTTACAATATCTTCATAATTTTCCGATTCTAAATTTGACAACGTATCTAAAACCAATATATAAACTTTATCTGGATTAATCTTTTCATAAATTGCTGATATTGAGCTTTTTGACTCTTTTTCAATTCCATCAAACAAATAAATTGCCTTCTCCCAATTTGAAAAATTCCCCCACGGAGCAATTAATACTTTTTGCATTTATTCCACCAATTCAATTTTAATCCATCCTAATGGAAGTTTAGGAATAAATCTCCTATCGTATGGTGAGTATATTGAATAAACTGTCTTTGTTGTTGGGAAATCTAAATATCCATTTGCCTTTAACCATGCATTTTTTAGATTTTTATTTTTACCACTTAGAGATATAAACAATTTTTTTATTTTTTTGAAATAAATATGGTTTTTATCATTTTTCCATAACAATGGATAAATGGTTTTGTTTAAAAAGCCCCCTCCAAATCCTAAATTTAAATATAGGGCATCATTTTTATTTATATCTGCTAAAAGTTTATTATAAAAGTTTTGGAGGTAAATAGGATTATCTTTCTCTAATTCAAACTCAACAACGGTTTTTGAAAAAATATTGCAGAGGTTTTTTAATATGTTGAATTTCTCCTCATCATTTTTTGGGTTATAATTAGTTTTTAATCTTTTGTTTATATTTTTAAAAAATCCCTCTTCAATCTTTATATTTATTAAAAATTCTCCCTTTATCATTCCCTCTATATTTATTGGGACATCAAATTTTTTCTTTCTATAATTCCATCTTCTTGTATTTATGAATCTAAACTCTCCATCTAAGTTCAAACTATCTGATATTTTTAAATATTTAAAGAAGTCATTTTGTATATTTTTAGATATTGCATGTTTTTCTAATTCTTTACCCTTATCATGTAAGTTTATATTTCTATCATCCAATATTTTCAACAATTCAGAAAGGTTTTTATCATAATAGTTAAATATATAGGCAGTTCTTATAGCTCCTTTTATTGAACTCCCCGGAATATAATAGGAATTATTTTGATTAATAAACTTTTTAACTCTTGTTCTACTATTACTCTTTATCTCACTTTTTATTTTCCTAATAATGTAATCATAAGGGTTTAATCCAACACTTTCTAAAATATCCTTAGCTGTTAAATTCAGCTTATTATTGTCTATATTTGATACGATTAATTCACTTATGTAATCAACTTTGTTAATATCATCTAAATCAGATATTGCCCTCTCTAAATCAACTATATTGGCTAATCCATCATCTATAAAATAATCTAATTGACTATATTCTTCTCCACAACCAATAAAAATTGGGCTTTCTATTTTACACTTAACTATCATTGTTATCCCCCTTAAATCCAAATGGGAGCAATATTGGCTTTCCATGAGCATATACTTCATGGTTTATCTTATTATTTTCTTTATTTTTATCTTCGTTGTCATTTTGAGGAGAGATGTCTTTAACATCCCCTATAAAGTTATTTTTTATAATTGAACCTTCTGTCAGAGCCATTACGTTCCTTTTTGGTGTTGTAAGATTTTTTAGTGTGTAAATGTATCCCCCAATTTCCATCAACTTATAATATTTGATATTTTCAATATCCTCCTTGTTTGGAATTCCAACTCCTAAGAGCATTTTATAATCTAAGCTTTTATATTTTGAATCTTTATCCAATAGTTCATTAAAATCTGCGGGCAAATCAATTATATCAACTTTTTCAAAAAATCCAGCTCCAATGCTCCTCTTCCCACCTAAACCTTCATCCTCTATCAACTTTATTGATGAATTTAATTTCTTTATAAATTCCTTATCGTCATTATTGTAATCTACTAAGAAATAAAACTCAACATTTTCATTAAATTTTATAAATTCAACATTGTATAACTGCCCTTTATCATCCTTCTCCAATGTAATATTTTTTAACCTATCTATGGCAACTTTTTGCTCCATTTGTGTTGATATTAAGCTAATCCTTGCGTTTTTAAGCTTATTTACTTTTATATCAAATATTTCTTTTATTTCTTCAACTTCTTTTTTAGATATAACAATAGTTTTATTTATCGTCTGATAGTCAATAATCTCCTTTATTTTATTTTTCCAATCTAACTCATTGTTCAATAACTCTTTGTATGCCTTTATTGAGAGAAATTGGATTTTTTTCACATCTTTTGGCTTAACTCCTGAATTTTCTTTTAATTTATAAAGATTAGGATATTCTGGTTTTGGGACTAAGTAGATATTTCCTATTTTATAAAATAAGGACGATAATCTTATATTTTTTATTTTTTCAATGTCTTTTTTTATCTCCTCATCTCCATAAAGTTTTACATAATTATTAACTATCGCAGAGAATAAACTATTTGAATGGAAGATTTTACCACTTCTCTCTAAACTTCCCTCCCCAAAATGGAACTTACTATTTATCTTAGGTTTTAATATAACCATTTTCATCTCTACCCACCGATAAAAAAGTTAATTGATAAATTTAAAGTTAATTAAATGTAAGACCTTCCCAAACTTTATTTAATTCACTTTCTAACTCATTTAAACTCTCAACTTTATTAGATTCTATTTTGCTATTTTCATTACCTTCATAATATTCTTTTGGCTTACAAATAACCTTCATATCCTTAAATTTTATTTTTCCATAACCTCTACTTCCACATCCTCCTAAATAATCATCTTCCAACAATCTCATTCCTTCAATAAACTTTTTAATTAATTCTTTATCCTCTTCTTTGTAGATGTTAAATACAACCTCAAATTTAAATTCACTTCCAGCTACAACTCTCTCCATGTTTCTAATTCCTCCCTTTATAGTGGTTCCTTTTAATCTGTCTATTGTGTTCTCAACCTTAATTTCCAAATATTCATAATCCTTTTTGTTTCCCTCAGTTTGTAGATATGCATCTCTTACTATAACTCTTACTGGCTCATAAATATTTTTTGAGTCATGAGGTCCAAATATTTTGCAAATTTCACACTTTCCACACTTGCATGGTAAATAACTATCCCTTTTATCATCTTTATCATATCTTCCATATTTTTTTTCTAATAAACTCCTAATTTTTCCCTTTAATGAACTACCAGGAATTAGAATTCCCCCAAAGGCATCCCTAATAACTGGGTTATCTGTCCCTCCAATTTTTAAGGTTTCCTTTGTTCCTCCGATATGCATTCCAGTTTTTAATTTAATTTTTCCTTCTAAGATAACTTTACCTTTTAATGTTAATTTCTCCATAACACACCCCTCCATTAATTATTTTTAATATTATTATATTATTGTGATTTTGCATGGATTTTATGATAGGCAACTAATGCCTCAAAGAACGTTTTAAAGTTTTTAAATTTATCTAACTTGTTATTTATCTTGTCAATAATCTCGTTAAACGTTCCAGCTAATTTCTCTAATGCTTCTTTCTTTTTTCTACTTGTCTCTTTCCCATAATTATAAGCTAATTTCGGCTTCAATAACACCAAATCTTTATACCAGTTTTTATTATTCTCATCAATCCTTAAAACATAATCATAGAAATCTCTCATTTTAGAAGCAGGGATATATTCAAACTCTTTGGCTAATCTTTCAGCAATCTTTATAACTTCTTCTACATTTTGGCTATTGATGTCTAATATTGTATCAATCTCTTCTGGTTTTAAAATGCATTTTCCAATTTTTGACATTATTTCACCCCTCTTTTTTTCAACTCAACAATTTTAGCAGAAACTTTTAAATCATTAAAGCTGAGGTTAATACTATCCTCAAATGAGAGTAAAATCAACCTAAGAGATTTTTTCTTAACATAATCTTTCAAAAACTCCACATACTTTATTTCATTATCTTTATAGTTTCTATGTATGTAATAGAGAGTTCTCCAAAAGTATGGCAGGTTTATAATCACCTCACCATCCTTTTTAGTTAGATTTTCTAACCTCTCCCCAACTATTTGGGCAATATGTAATATTCTTTTTCTTTCAGTTTTTTTAATGGCTATTTCAAAGTCCTTTTCTAAATTGCTCTCATTGAAAATTTTAACTAAACTTTCCAATTCTAATATTTTCCAATTAATTTCCTCCAAATGAGATTTTAATCTTTCCCAACATTTATCGTCATACATAACCTCTAAATCCCAATTCATTGGGCAATTAAATACAGTTAAAGAATTTTTATCCAATTTTTTCTCGTTTTTATCATCTTCATATATAATGTTATTTTTACTCCTTTCTAACTCTTCCTCAGCCATATTTACTGCCTTTTTAAACTCAAATTTTGGATTAACAAATACTATTCCAGCACTTAGTGTTATATGAGGATTATAACAAACAAATTTTTTAAAGTCCTCTCTAATTCTCTTAGATAACTCCCAAATAGCATCCCAAGCTCCAACAATTAATGTATCATCCCCCCCAGCATATACTAAATAAATATTATCTTTGAAACTACATCTCTCCCCATTAACTTCAAATTCCCCAGTTTTTATTAAATGGGGAATATATCCCGTGAAGAACAAAGTAAGCATAGAGCTTAATGTGCTCATTCTTGATATTGTCGCAAAACTACCCAAACCATTTGTAAATATTTCCCCTAAGTTATCAACATCCATTTTTAATATTCCAATTTTTCTTGTTCCAGTTCTTTTATAAGCTTTCTCAGCTAACCCATCAAAATCCAACATTTTTATGTTTTCTACGTCGTCTTTAACCAGTGGAAATGCAACCGCCCAGATTTTGTATGGAATTAACAACTCTCCTAAATCACCATACGGGAGATAGTATTTTTTTGAAAAATACTCTTTATCAGATAAAACTTTAAATTTATCCTCCAAATTTTTTATTGCTGGCACTTTTGAAAAGCTAAATTTATCCTTTAAGTGGGATATATAATATTCATACTCTAAATCAATAGATGGCTCATTATTATTTTTTTCAGCGTTTAGTTGGTAGTATTTTATAATATCAGTTAAAGCTACGAATGAAGCACAATATTTGCATATATCAGTTTTTGTATTGTTTTCATATAAGGAGTATTTTTCTTCATTTTTATCAAATTCTTTTTTACAAATTACACACCTATCTTCGCTCCCCCTATTGTATGGTTCAAATAATTCACTTAATTTATATTCAAATCTTTTAAGCTTCTTTTCAACTGTTTTCTCAGAAACCTCTTTCCATTTTTTAGCAAATCCCTCTTTTTCATCATATTTGAATTCATTAGGGGAAATATCTACTTTTGCAATTGTTAAATATATTTTACTCCTAAACATCTCATATAATTCGTCGTTAATTTCTCTTTCAAACGTATTTATTAAATTATCATCAACTTTATAACTTAAAATGTAAAAGTGTCCTCCTCCATGGAACAATATATTAGTAATTGGAAGATTTAATTTTTTACAAATATATTTAGCAAAATATTCAGTTAAAAAGTCCAAATAAAAACTCCTTCCTTTTAATGACTTTGTGGCATATTTCGTTGTTATGGTAAATACAAAGTCCTGAATTCCAGATAAATCCCCATGGATTAGTGAGAATATTGGCTTATCCCATCCTCCTTTACCATCGATAAGATTTTTTAATGCTTCATTGTCAATTTCGTTTTTCATATACATCTGATAGAGACAGCAGGCAATTGCACAGGTTGTTTTTGAGTGGTCAAATAGTGAAACATCTGGCAAACCTCCTTTTAAAGTTCCAGATTTTCTCCAAATTGTTACTGCGGGAATACACCATGTATATTTTTGCATTAGTTGGTAGAGTTCTTCAAATGAAACCTCTCCTCTAAAATCATTATTAATCACTTCTTCAAATTCATTAAATAATTCGGTATAATTTTCATTAGGGTATGGTTTGTCAGTAAATATAGCATTAGAGGTATTTAATGGTTTTAAAGAGTATTTAAACCCATTTTTGTAAATTTTATTTAAAAAGTCCTCTTTTTCTTTTTCACTAATTTTTTTATTTTTTACTTTTTCCTCTAATTCTTTTATTATACCCACTGTTTCAAATATTGAAAGTAATTTTTGCTCATTAGGGTTTAAAACTTCATCTAAATCACCTTTTGGTTCTTTCCTCTCCCCACTACTAAGCCAGTCAGCCAATCTAACAATCCCAACCAAACCAGTTTTTATTTTATTGTTGTGATGTTCTTTAACAATTTCTAATATTTTTAATTTTGTTTTTTCATCTAAATGGCTTAAAAATCCTTCCTCAAACTTCTTTTTTAAAAATTCATAACCAAACTCTTGATGTTTTTTAGATTTTGGATTACTATTAGCTCTTTGGACGAATTTTCCAATATCATGTAATAAAGCCCCAATTTTTAAGGCAGTGTATTCGTCATATTTCTCCATTCAAATCCCCCAACTTTACATTTCTAAACTTTTGAACAATGTGGCTTATACTTTCTAAACCTACAATGTTTAAATTCCCTAATTGTTATTATTTTTCCATCCTTATTTATATCTTTTACTATTCGTTTTGTAGTGGAGTATATAGGTATTAATTTATTACCAAATGCAAAATTTACAAGTTTGTACGTGGCTCCAAAATCCCCCTGAATTAAAACATAATCATTTGGCTTAGCATATTTCTTTAAAAAATCTTCTATTGGCTTTAAATAATCGTCAATATCTTCAATATCAGGAGGAATATCAGACCACAGTTTTTGAAGTTTTTTAGGTAAGTAAATGAATTCATCAACATTCAAACTTTCCCTTGCATCTTTAATTTGCTCATCTGTAAGTTTATGAGAAAATAATAAAAACATTTTAGGCATAATACCACCTATGTTTTTTATATTCTCTATATTTATTTACTACCAATCTTAACGGAATATCTTCTTTTATTTTGGATAAATCACTATTCAACAATTTTATCAAATTTTTAGACGCTATAAGTATCTCCCTATTTATTTGTCCATCTTTATTTTTGTATATTTTATAATATAGGTTATTAATCTTAGCTAAAAGTGGATTTTTTGAACATAATTCCCTATTTAACAAAACCCATTTAATGGCATCTTTATGCTCTTTACTTTGTGTTTCATAAGCATTTGAAAGTTTGAATATGGAGTAATGCATTATGGCATTAAATAATGCTAAGCTATCCAGCAACTCCTCAGGTTTTATATCTCCTAAAAAGTTAAAAGCTTCTTCTAATTCATTAATGTCCATTTCTTTTTTATGGAATAATTCAATTATATATGTTAATTTATCATTTCTGCATTTGTTATTTTTGTGTAGTAAATTTTTAATAACAAAGTTCCAAAATACCTCACTGTTTTCAAAGTTATACGCTTCAATTATTTTTTTAATTATTTGAATATTTAATATATCCTTTAACAATTTAAGATACTGCCCACAATTTTCATTTTCAAGATTGCTTTTAACCTTAAATTTTAACTCTTCAATAATTTCGTTGAAAGTTATGTTAGGGGTGTTTTCAAATATATTTTCAACTATTTTCACATCATCCTCAGGATTAAACTTATTTCCAACTTTACTAACATCTGCATGAGCTATTTTATTTCTAATTTCTCTTAATTTTCCATAAACTTCTCTAATATCTTTAAATGGTGGAATATCTAAGTTATACATTATTCTCTTCATAGTATCTCTGTTTTCATAGTTTGGAGGAATGCCATATAGCTCACACAATTTCCAAAATATTGAATCAGTTAAACATAGATAACCAGAACTATATTTTTTATTTTTAAAATTCTGCTTAGCCATAAATAGTTGGAATTCAAAGTTTGATTTTAGATTAATAAATTCATTGGAGAACTTCTCTAACTCTGGAATGAAGTATTTTAAAAATTTTCCCTCATTTTTCTTATTATTCAACAATGGTTTTAGATTTTTCATCTCTTCCCTTAGTTCTTTTAAATAATTGGCATCAATGTATATTGAAATCTTTTGCAATTTTTCAGCTATTTCCTTATCTTCACTCTCTAAAAGTTTTGAAATCAAATAACCGTTTCCATAAGTGGTGAATTCATACATTCCCCTAATCCATTCAGAAACCTCAAATATTGGACTTAAATCAACCACTGGGGCATGTCCTAATTCTTTTATAACATCTAACATTCCATAAAAAATACCCTTTAACTTAACATTTTTAAAATATCTCATAAACTCCAACATCACATACATAAACAATGGAATTGACCTAAATGAATGTGTTATATCTAAATAAATCTCATCCCCGTCATTTATTTCATCTATTAATCTCATAAACAAATCAAAATTCTCCCAAATTTCCTCTTTATTTATCCCATACTTTATAATTTTGCATTTAGAGCCACCAGTGGCATTTGGATTAATCCTCTTCAAATACTTGTCAATAACCTCCTCCACTTTTTTTAAATCATTTTCAGACAGTGCATAATAATCATATCTTGACTTACCAACCTTTTCCCCTATATCAGCCCAATATTCTTCATCAAATTCTTTAATTTCCTTTGCATAATATTCATATAACTTCTCCCACATTGATTTAGCAGTTCCAATGACAATGACCTTATCTACCTTTAATTTTTTAGTTAAAACAGATATTATAAATGGACTTTTTATTTTTTCAGCATCCCCTTCAAATTTATATTCTGCTGTTCTATACTGCCTTTTATATACATTAGAATCCGTATCCCCTACACCCAATGGTGTTATTAACACTCTTGCCATAACATCCCCCACAATATTTTTAAAAATTTTATATTTAACAACAAAAGTGGAACCTTAAAATTAAAGGGGAGGTAGTATATATATTTTTTTATTTTATAAATTTATATTAACTAAATTACTCTTAGAGAAATAAAAATAAAAAGTTAATTAAATGCATCACCTCGCTTCGCTCGGTGATGCCTCTTAGAGAGGTGATAATAAATGTATATCTTAAAAATCGCTTATGACGGAAGATATAGCTTTCAGCAACAACCACATAAACAAACAGTTTGTGATATCCTATTAGATACATTAGAGGAGATTGATTTTTTAGCTAAAAAGAAAATAATTTATAGTGGAGGGAGAACTGACAAAGGCGTCTCTGCCTTAGGCAACTTTGTAGTTGTAGAGTTGAAAAAAGAGCCAATACTCTCATACATAAATGCAAAGCTAAAAGATAAAGGTATCTGGGTTTTGGGATATAGAGAGATTGATAAAATTCCAAAGGTGAAGTATAGGCATTATAGGTATATCCTTCCAAACATTGGTTATGACTTAAATGCAATAAAAGAAGGGGCTAAAAAGATGATTGGTACTCATTCCTTCCACAACCTATCAAAAAGAGACAGAACAAAAGAAAAAAGCCCAATAAGAACAATCTGTAACATAAAAATCTCTGAAAATGAGTTTTATTTAACAATAGATATTATTGGGGAAAGTTTTTTATGGAATATGGTTAGGAAGATTGTTGGAGCATTGGATTTGGTGGGAAGGGGAAAAAAGCCAGTTGATTGGATTGATAAATTGTTAGATGAAAATTATAGGGAGGGAGTTCCAACATTTCCACCAGATGGATTAATTTTAGTTGAGGCAAAGGTGGATGTTGATTATATATATGATAGTTATTCAATAAGAAAATTTAAAGAGTATTGGAAGGAATTCTTTAAATTTTATGTTATGAAAATAGGAATTGCAAAAACAGTTTTGGATTTTATTTAAAGTGTGCCCCGGGGGAGCAAAGGGGACTCATCGCCTGCCGGCTGATGCTCGTCCCCCGCGGTTTCCCGGGGCATATTTTTATAAACAACATTTGACGATTAATATTTTATTAGCTCAAATTTAAATTTTTTGCTCAATAGCTATTATAGGATGATAGAATGAAAAAATACATTGTGAGTATTGGGGTTGATATTTCAGATAATGATGTAAAAACAAACCCTAAGGTTAATGAATTAGTTAATAAAGAAGTTAAGGAAAGATTATCAAAATTAGGAATAAAAGCGTGTATCTCAAATATAACAGGAGATGATATTGTTATAACATCCTTTGTTCCAGAACATTTAATTGAGAAAAATAATAAAATAATTTTTGAGATATTAAATAAATATGCTGAGGGATTTGACGATTTAAATGGTATATCTAAGGATAAAGATAAAGCTGGGGAGGGTTTATCTTATGCAATAGCAGAAGCAATATCTGATTATGGAGACGCGATAATAATAGCTTTTGATACCTATGGAGGGGAGAAGTTTGTGGATGATATGGCTTTATTTGTAAAAGAAATTGGGGAAAAGTTTGGCTACGATGTTGGTTGTTCTGTTTCCAATGAAGCGGTTAAAATTCCTGGAATTGGATATACAGGAGCTGAGAGCGATGACCCAGTTGTTGTTATAACGGTTAAAGAGCTTGATGACATTAAAAAACTATCTGGATTAATTTATGGTGGATTATTGAGTTTTGATAATCTATATTTTGTTAAAAATGGGGATGAAGTTAATATTCTCCCTCCTGGGGTTATATACACTATGACTGCATTTTTAAATGGGAATATTATAGATTTATATGAAGGAATTAAAAAAAGAGTTAACTTTTAATGTGAGAGTATGGACTTGCAATATTTTATATTGGCATTTACATCAATATTCTCAATTTTGAACCCATTCGGTGCCGTTCCCGTATTTATAGCTCTAACTGAGTCATATCCAAAAAAGGAAAGGGACTTGGTAGCTAAAAGGACAGTTATTTATGCACTTGCTATATTATTGGTTTTTGCACTTTTTGGAGAATGGATATTAAAATTTTTTGGTATATCATTAGATGCGTTTAAAATTGCTGGGGGAATTTTGTTATTGTTAATATCATTAGACATGGTTAGAGGTCAGCAAGAGGCAAAAATCCATAGAAAAGAGATTGAAGCCGCTTATGAAATTGATGAAATTGCATTAATGCCTTTGGCAACTCCACTATTGGCTGGTCCTGGTTCAATAACTGCCTGTATGGTGGCAATGGCAGAAGCTCCAACAATTGATGATAAGTTTTTAGTTATACTGGCAATATTAGTGTCTTTGGGGATAACTTACTTAACCTTATTATCAGCTGAAAAACTTTTAGATAGAATTGGAAAACTGGGAATTAGAATATTAACAAGAATGATGGGTTTTATACTTACTGCCATTGCTGTTCAGATGATAGTTAGTGGAATCAAAGGAGCTTTATTATAAAAAGAGGTGATTACTTTGAATATAAACTTAGATAAATATAAAAACTTAACAAGAAATTTAGCAAGGGAATTCATTAACTTAAATCCAATACAAAGAGGAGGAATTTTACCAAAAGAAGCTAAAAAGGCAGTTTATGAGTATTGGGATGGTTACAGTGTATGTGATTATTGCCATGGAAGGTTAGATGAAGTTACTAACCCACCAATAAAGGACTTTTTAGAAGATATTGCCAAGTTTTTAAATATGGATTATACAAGACCAACACATGGAGCAAGGGAAGGAAAGTTTATTGTCATGCACTCAATCTGTGATGAAGGGGATTATGTTGTCTTAGATAAAAATGCCCACTATACAAGTTATGTCTCTGCTGAAAGGGCTAAGCTAAATATAGCAGAGGTTGGCTATGAAGAAGAATACCCAACCTACAAAATAAACTTAGATGGCTATAAGGAGGTTATAGACAACTTAGAAGATAAGGGAAAAAATGTTGGTTTAATATTATTAACTCATGTAGATGGGGAGTATGGAAACTTAAATGATGCCAAAAAAGTTGGTAAAATAGCCAAAGAAAGAGGAATCCCATTCTTGTTGAATTGTGCATATACAGTTGGAAGGATGCCAGTTGATGGAAAGGAAGTTAAAGCTGACTTTATAGTTGCGTCTGGACATAAGAGTATGGCGGCATCGGCTCCATGCGGTATCTTAGCTTTTAATGAAGAATTTGCAGATAAAATAACAAAAACCTCACAAAGATTCCCAGTTAAAGAGGTTGAGATGCTTGGATGCACAAGTAGAGGGCTACCAATAGTTACCTTAATGGCGAGCTTTCCTCATGTTGTTGAGAGGGTTAAAAGATGGGATGAAGAACTCAAAAAAACAAGGTATGTTGTTGATGAGCTTGAAAAGATTGGTTTTAAACAGTTAGGGATTAAGCCAAAAGAGCATGATTTAATTAAATTTGAAACACCAGTATTGGATGAGATTGCTAAGAAAGATAAGAGGAAGGGCTTTTTCTTCTACGATGAGTTGAAGAAGAGAGGCATTGGAGGAATTAGGGCAGGAGTTACTAAGGAGATTAAGATGAGTGTCTATGGCTTGGAATGGGAGCAGGTTGAGTATGTTGTTGATGCAATAAAGGAGATTGTTGAGAAATATGGAGAATAATAAAAAATAAATTTTTATATCTTAAACTCTCCCCTCTCTATTTTCTTTTTTAACTCTTTAGCTAATTTTAAAGCTCTCTTCCTATCTGACTGCCTACATGTTATTGGAATGCCACATATAGAGCCAAGCTTTGTTTTAAACACTCCATGGGGACAAATATTGCAGACACCACAACCAAAACAATCCTCAGTTATTTTTATTTTTCCATTCTCTCTTTTTATGGCAAAAGTTGGGCAGTATTTTTCAGCTAAGCACTCTTTACAGTTTTTACATCTATCTTGATAAATTTTAGGTCTTAAATCAACATCTTCCCAGACCTCTGCATAATTTCCAACGTCTATAATCTCTCTACCAAATATATTAACCAAAGGTAGGGCTATATCTTTATCAAGCTTTTTTAATGCTTCTTTATGCTCATCAACTTTAATTGGAACTGCCACTGTATTGTAAATCTCTATTCCATTTGACGTTATAAATCCTCCCAAGTAATAAGCATCCATATCCTTCATATCCGCAGAAATCATTAAATTTGGCTTCTCTATTGATGACCTTGTTCCAAAACCTAATATAATAGCTTCAGCTCCATTTAATAGAGCTTTTTTTCCAATAACATATTTTTCATCTTTAATAACCATATTTTCTAATGGGTTAAACATACCACAGCCAGAGAATGATGCTTCTCCTTTCTTTAAAGGTAATCTATGAAATATGGTTTTAACCTCTCTATTGGATAAATTTGTTATTGCAGAGTAGTTTTTAAATGCCATTCTTGTTCCAATCATCTTAGCTGTTGGCAAATCATTTATAGTTATTTCATTTTTGTAAATTTTCCCTTCACTTACTGCTTTTGCCTCTATAACTTTCCCTTTAACTAAATCTTTAAATAAAAATCCTACTTCTCCATAAAATATTGCATCTACTTTGCCTAAAAATTCATTTGGGCAGATTCCAACAACTCCCTTAACATCATTTAAATAAATCTCCTCCGCCCTCTTAAAGATATCATTAAAAGGTATGTGAAAGATTCCAGCAGTTCCAGACATTATTCCGCAAGTTGCTGAGGTAACTATATCAACCTCATCTATTTTATCCTCTTCATTGTTCCTAATGTATTTTTTTAGCTCATCTATTGTTATTACTTTAAGATTTCCCACGATGCCACCTTCTTATCTTCCAAGTTTTTTGCACATCTCTAACAATCTTTCAATCCTCTCCTCAGTTGGAGGGTGTGTTGAGAAAAGTTTAGCAATAAAATCCTTTCTAAATGGGTTTATTATAAACATGTGAGCCGTTGCAGGATTTCCCCTTTCTAATGGATACAACTCTACCCCTCTCTCCAACTTAGCTAACGCATTAGCCAGCCATAATGGATGAGTTAGCTTAGCTCCCTCTTCATCTGCGTAAAATTCCCTCTGTCTTGAAATTGCAAATTGGATTAATGTAGCCGCAATTGGAGCCAATATTAATAACAAAATCGTCCCAATTAATTCTAATGGATTACTATCCTCTTCAGAAACAAAGAAAATCCCTCCCCAGTATAGCATCCACTCTGCAATATATATTATAGTCCCAGCTAAAGTAGCCACTATGGTGCTTATTAAAATATCCCTATGTTTTATGTGAGCTATTTCATGCCCAATAACTCCTTCTAATTCTTCCGGGGATAGTAATTTTAATATTCCTTCGGTTACAGCCACTACTGCATTTTCTGGATTTCTACCTGTTGCAAAGGCATTGGGAGTTTCAGTAGGCACTATGGCAACTTTTGGTTTTGGTAACCCAGCTTTTCTTGCAACTCTTTCAACCATTTGATGTAACCAGGGCATCTCATGCTTATCCAAAATTCTTGCATTGTAACTCATTAACACAAACTTATCACTGAAATAATATGCAATAACATTTGGAATTAAAGCTAAGAGTATAGCTATCAATGGATGTATATGCAATAGCATACAAATTGCATAAATCAACCCTACAAGCAGAGCCATTAATAAATAGGTTTTTATTTGATTTATCATAATCCACCACACTCGTTAATTTTAATTTGAAGTTTTGTTTAAAAATATTGTAAATATAAAAAGCTTAAATATTTTATGCATTGGGAATATTTTATGTAATATTATATCTGCGTTTATATAATATTTACCTCGTGGAGAGTTTTTTATTTTCAATTTAGAGGTTTTTAATTTATTATTTTTTGATTTTAAGGATTTTTATCAAATTTCTAAGGGTAGAGTATTTTAATAATTTTATTTATTTGGATTAATTGAATTATAGAGATTTTTAAAGAATTTTAGTTAATTATTTTTAGTTTGATATTTCTCTGATTATCAATTTAGATTTTGAAAATTGGGAATTTTAAAGTTCTTTTTATAATTGTAGGGAAAAGTTTAAATAACAGTAAAAGGTATATAAATAAAAGTGGTTATCTACCCTTCGACAAAAATGGTATAGAAAAGCTTAAATATTAGGAGTGAATAAAATAGTTATATCTCGAATGATTGCCCTGTTAAAATCAGACCGTTTCGGTATGGAAATGAAATAATGGGGTAGTAAAGAAATACTGGGGTTGTAAGTTGTTAAAATCAGACCGTTTCGGTATGGAAATTAGATTTCCTCAGATTTCCCAAGCATGTTTATTATATTCATATCTCGTTAAAATCAGACCGTTTCGGTATGGAAATAATTTTATCTCTCTCGGTTCTCGTATCCCTCAATCCCAGTTAAAATCAGACCGTTTCGGTATGGAAATTTGTTTATGTATTCCCCAAAACTTGCATATCTAATATTTCCAGTTAAAATCAGACCGTTTCGGTATGGAAATTCAACTAGAGGAAAGGTTAAAAAACAAATGAAAGAGGGTGTTAAAATCAGACCGTTTCGGTATGGAAATAGGCAATATATTTTATAAATCAAGGAAAAATAGATTTGTTAAAATCAGACCGTTTCGGTATGGAAATCATATCAAAGTTTGTGGCTTATGGAAGATTGCCTTCGTTAAAATCAGACCGTTTCGGTATGGAAATAAGAGGAGTTTGTGTTATAATTGATGAATGCCAAAGCGGTTAAAATCAGACCGTTTCGGTATGGAAATAAGAGGAGTTTGTGTTATAATTGATGAATGCCAAAGCGGTTAAAATCAGACCGTTTCGGTATGGAAATTTGCTATCACCTTTTATTGTTGTTGTGGTTTGGTGACGGTTAAAATCAGACCGTTTCGGTATGGAAATTGCTTTTGATGAGGAGATGTTTCTTTCTTATCATGATGTTAAAATCAGACCGTTTCGGTATGGAAATACTGATGAAATTAAAAAACTTATAATCGAACTCCTAGAGTTAAAATCAGACCGTTTCGGTATGGAAATTAAGATAAGGTAAATAATCCTCTCCCTCATTTTCTAATGTTAAAATCAGACCGTTTCGGTATGGAAATCAGAGTTTGTGATTTTAAACTTATTTTCGACTATAACAAAGGTTAAAATCAGACCGTTTCGGTATGGAAATAAAAATTGAAAAGAATTTTGAGAATGAAATTAGTAATCGTTAAAATCAGACCGTTTCGGTATGGAAATTAGTTTCTATTTTTTTTTGGATAAAAATAGAAAAATAAAGTTAAAATCAGACCGTTTCGGTATGGAAATCTCTTAACATTTCGTCGTTTTGTAACTCTTCCATGTAAAAGTTAAAATCAGACCGTTTCGGTATAGAAAATAACCAAATACATTAATTAATTCAAATTTCTAACTAAATATAACAATCCACTTATTGGTTCATTTCTTAGCAATTTATTTAAATTCTCTTTTTATTACTACCCAATATCTTAAAATTTGGATGTTAATTTTACTTCTCTTTTAACTTGTAACTAAAAACCAAATAATTTGGAAAATTAGTAAAAATATTTCAAAAAAATTTTATTTTTTGTAGTGAAAGAAAATTTTAAATATATATGGTTTAAAATTTTGTGTGGTTAATTTTATCAAATTATATATTATATAATAAAATCCTCTTTGGTGTAAATCATGGTAACTGTAATGAAATTTGGAGGAACTTCTGTTGGTTCAGGAGAAAGAATTAGGAATGTAGCCAAAATAGTAACAAAGAGAAAAAAAGAAGATGATGTAGTTGTTGTAGTTT
>JAMOTQ010000132.1 GCA_027068365.1 Methanocaldococcus sp. | reverse complement strand
CTAATGGCAATTTTTATATCGTCTTCATCTATATTCAACCCACTTAGTTGGTCTTTTAAAGCTTTAACTATGTTTTTCTCTTGCTGAGCCCTTCTCGCCAATTTATCCCAATTTTTAGTTAAAATACTATAAATCCACATGTCTATCTCATTTAATAGGAATTTAACATCCTCAACTGGGTCGTAGTTGTCTGTTGGATTTCCCTCAGCATCTGTTTTTCCAGAGGCATCTACAACCAATATAAATGCATCTGCCTGCCTTAAATCATCTAAAAACTTGTTTCCCATTCCTTTACCTTCATGTGCCCCTGGAACTAAGCCAGCAACATCTATAACTTCAACTGGAATATATCTAATTCCATCTATACATTTTGAATTTCTTGGATTGCATTTTACTCCTAACTCTTTACATGGGCAGGGGCTTGTTATATAAGCGATTCCTTTATTTGGCTGTATTGTTGTAAATGGATAATTGCCTATCTCAGCAGGTTTCTCAGTTAAAGCGTTGAACATTGTTGATTTTCCTACGTTTGGTTTCCCGACCAATCCAATCATTGCCAAGTTATCACCATAAATTTTTATTATTTTTTGATTTTTATTTTTTTGATTTTTTTGTAGTTTAAAAGAGGTATTGTATATGATTATAAAACACTTTTGGGAAGATGAATAATCATATTAAAATATATATATTACCTACAACTAAATTAACTTAATCACATTCAAAAGTTAAAGGTGTGTGGTGAAACAATGCCTTCTCCAAAAATTCAAGAGATAATAAATGAATTGGATAATTTAATGAATAGGGAAAGGAAATATATTGAGTTGGTTGCCACAGTTGAATATCTATTAAATTTGATAGAGCCATCAAAAAGAGAGAAGTTTAAAGAGGCATTATATGATGCTGAGACCGTTGAAGATGTATATGAGCTTATAAAGGCAATAAAATTACAGCTTGGAATTCAGGGAGCAAGGAGATATTTATTAACCTTAGAAGGACAGCAATAGCAAATGTTTTTTGCGTTAAAAAAATTTTTGATAATTTTTGTTATTTTTAAGATTTTTAATTAGATATTGAAAGAAGAATGATGCCAACAATTATAAGGGCTATGCCAATCATTTGGTATGTTGTTAGCGTCTCTTTTAAAAACAGTATTGATAAAGCTACTGTTATCGCTGGTCCTATTGATGATAATGGAACAACAATACTTGCCTTTCCTTTGTATAATGCATAATATAATATTAGAGAGCCAATAACAACCAATATTGCCGATATTATAGCATAGCCAAGAATTTTTTGCTCAGTTATAATTATATTTTTATATTTGATTAATATGATTAAACATAGTATAATCCCAACTACATTTACCACTATCCATTGAAATAAAGGGTTTTTTTCACAAACAATTTTTGCAAAGAATGTCCCAACACCATAAAATACAGCCACTAAAAGCCCCAATATTATGGCTATATCCATAATCTCACAAAAACTATAAGAAATTAATTATAAATTTTTAACAAATTCTTTTAAAAACTCCCTAAATTCAGGAAGTTTCTCAGCTCCAATCTCTACATTTGCCTTTAACCATCCAAGAACATCCCCAATATCGTATCTTTTACAGTCAATCTCAATTCCTACAATATCCTCCTCCTTTAATAATAAATTCATAGCGTCTGTAATTTGCACCTCTCCCCCTCTTCCAGGAGGTGTTTGTTTAATTTTCTCAAATATTTTTGGGGATAAAAGATAAGCCCCTGTTATAATTAAATTTGAAGGAGCTTCTTCAACCTTTGGCTTTTCAACCATATTTTTTATTTTGTAAGCTCCATCATCTATCTCTTCCCCCTCAATTACTCCATACTTATGAACTTCTTCCTTAGGTACTCTCTCTAATGCAATAACTGAGCAACCGTATTTTTTATGGGCTTTTATTAAGTCCTTTACAATATTCTTGGAGTAAATTGTATCTCCAACCATTGCTATAAAGTATTCATCCCCAACAAAGTCCTCCCCATATAGGATAGCATCCCCCAAACCTTTCTGCTCTTTCTGCCTAACATAAAATATATTTCCTAACTTGTCAATTTCTTTAATAATTTTTAAAAGTTCATATTTTCCAGATTTCTCTAATTTACATTCTAATTCATAATTCATGTCAAAGTGGTTTTCTATTGCCTGCTTTCCCTTCCCAGTCACAAACAAAATATCTTTTACTCCTGCTTCTACTAAATCCTCAACAACATACTGAACTATTGGCTTATTAACTACTGGAAGCATTTCTTTTGGCTGTGCCTTAGTTATTGGCAACAATCGAGTCCCAAAACCAGCTACTGGAATCACTGCTTTCTTTACCATTTTCCCACTTTAAATAAATTTTAGTTAAGTTTAAATTATCTCCAATAAAATAATATTAACATAGTAGGTATAAATAAATTTGGTGGTATTATGAGAAAGTATTTTGAGGATAGTGCAAATGTGAAATTAAAATTTATTGAAGAAAATGAAGAGAAGTTAAAAAAAGCTATTGATGTTATATATAATGCATTAAAAAATGGAAATAAAATCTTAATTTGTGGAAATGGTGGTTCAGCAGCTGATTCTCAACATTTTGCCGCTGAAATCGTAGGAAGGTTTAAATTGGAAAGGAAAGGTATGCCTGCAATTGCATTAACAACTGACACATCAATTTTAACAGCTATTGGCAATGATTATGGTTTTGATAGAATTTTTGAGAGGCAAGTTGAGGCGTTGGGGAAAGAGGGAGATGTCTTGGTTGGAATATCAACAAGTGGAAACTCCGAGAATGTTATAAAGGCAGTTAATAAAGCGAAGGAAATGGGTATTTATACAATTGGATTATTGGGAAAGAGTGGGGGAAAATTAAAAGATATTGTTGATTTAGCTTTAATAGTCCCTTCTAATGACACAGCAAGGATACAAGAGTGTCATCTGACAATTTATCATGTTATATGTGAAGAGGTTGAGAAGAGGTTGTTTGGTTAATTATAGCAATACTCTTAATTGTTAAAAAATCTTTTATTAATTTAACATTATTTAACTAAAAAAGGTTATTTAAGAAACAGTGGGGAAAATATGATAATTGAGGATAGAAAATTATTAAAAAGTATAGTTAGAGAATTAAAAAACCAGAATTTAAAAATTGTCTTTACCAATGGCTGTTTTGATATAATCCATAGGGGGCATGTTGAATATTTAAATAAGGCAAAAAAGTTGGGAGATGTTTTAATAGTTGGGATAAATTCAGATGAATCAGTAAAAAAGATAAAAGGGGATAAAAGACCTATAATTCCTTTGTATTCAAGAGCTTATATTTTAGATAATTTGAAGGCAGTTGATTTTGTTGTCCCTTTTGATGAAGAAACCCCGATAGAATTGATAAAAATCATTAAACCGGATGTTCATGTGAAAGGTGGGGATTATAAAGAGGAGGATTTACCAGAGGCAGAGATTGTTAAAGGTTATGGTGGTGAGATAAAAATAATTCCTTTAATTGAGGGTTATTCAACAACAAAAATAATTAACTGGATTTTAAATAAATATAAATAAAGAGGGGAAAGGATGATAATTGTCTTAGGAGAGGTTATGCTTGATAAATATACCTATGGAAAGGTTGAAAGGATTAATCCAGAAGCTCCTGTTCCAGTATTAAATGTTGTTGAAGAAAGATATACATTAGGAGGGGCTGGAAATGTTGCAAATAATATATCTTCCTTAAATCATGATGTGTTTTTAATAAGCATATTAAACCACGATGAGTTTGGGAAATGTATTGAGGAGTTATGCAATAAAAATAATATTAGATATCATTTTGTTTCTGATGGAAGACCTACAATAGTGAAGCATAGATTTGTCGCTATTGGATATAATCAGCAATTGCTTAGGGTTGATTATGAAAAAATTTATCCAATAAATGATAACTTGTCTAAAAAAATATTAGAAATTATTAAAAATCTCAATGGGAAATCAGATATATTAATAATCTCTGATTATGCAAAGGGTTTAATTACAAAGGAACTCATGGAAGGTATAAAAAAAGAATTTAAGGGAAAAATCTTAGTAGACCCAAAACCTAAGAATATTGACTTTTATAAGGATGTCTATTTGATAAAACCTAATTTAAAAGAGGCATCTCAAATTTTAGGAAGGGAGATTGAGAATAAAGATGATGAAGTAGAAAAAGCGGGGTTAGAATTGGTTGATAAGTATAATTCAAA
>JAMOTQ010000131.1 GCA_027068365.1 Methanocaldococcus sp. | reverse complement strand
ACTCATTTAGCTTGTAAAGTTAGTGAAGATGAGCCAGTTTTAAATTTAAGAGAAAGATTGGGAAGACCTACCCAACCATTTGCAGTGATGAGTAAAATGGAATATATAAATTTATTTGCTGAATTTGATGAAGATGAAAAAAACACCTTATCATCTTTAAGAAGACCAATAGTAGTTTTAAAGAAGGGTAGTGATTACAATAAATATTTTTCAAAATATGTTTCCAACTTAGATACTATTGGGGTTATGCTCCCATATAGTGGGTTGCATTATCTCTTATTTGATAAAGAAATTGCCTATGTTATGACCTCTGCCAACCTCCCTGGCTTACCAATGGTTAAAGATAACGATGAGATATTAAAAAAACTTGATGGCATTGCAGATTATTTCTTATTGCACAATAGAAGGATAGTTAATAGGTGTGATGACAGTGTTGTTAAAAAGGTAGCTGATAGATTAGTTTTTTTAAGGAGGTCGAGAGGATTTGCCCCAGAGCCCGTAAAGGTTGATATTGATAACTATAAAAATATTCTATGCGTTGGAGCTGAGCTAAATTCAACTGCCTGCATTGTAAAGAGAGATAAATTTTATTTAACTCAATATATTGGGAATACTTCAAAATATGAAACATTCTGCTATTTAAAAGATGCAATAAACAACATTTTAAGATTAACAAACACAAATAAAATTGATGCTGTTGTTTGTGACCTACATCCCCAGTTTAATTCAACAAAATTAGCTGAGGAATTAGCTGAAAAGTTTGGAGCTGAAATTTATAGAGTTCAGCACCATTTTGCTCATGCATACAGCTTATTAGGCGATAATGACTATTTTGATGATGCAATAATTTTGGCATTAGATGGGGTAGGTTATGGATTGGATGGAAATATTTGGGGAGGAGAGGTTTTATTATTTAACGATGGCAAGATGGAGAGAGCGGGGCATTTAGAGGAGCAGTATCAATTAGGAGGGGACTTAGCAACTAAATATCCTTTGAGAATGTTGCTGTCTATATTATATAAAGCTATTGGAGAGGAGGCATTTGATTTTATAAAAAGATATAATTTCTTTTCAGAAAAAGAACTTAAATTATTAAAATTTCAGCTTGAAAAAAAGCTTAACTGCCCAATAACCACATCTACTGGTAGGGTTTTAGATGCTGTTTCCTCATTGTTAGGCATTTGCCTTGAAAAAACCTACGATGGAGAGCCAAGTATAAGATTAGAGCCAGAAGCAAATAAATTTAAAGGATATATTGATGTAGAGCCAAAAATAAAAAATAATGTATTAAATACAACTGAACTCATTTATAAATCCTATGAAATGCTTTTAAACAATGAAAATAATGAAAAAATAGCATACTTTGCCCATATTTATATAGCAGATGGATTATTTGAAATTGCTAAAAAAATAGCACACAAATATGGAATAAACAACATAGGTATTACTGGGGGAGTTTCATACAATAGAATAATAACTGAAAGAATTATGAGTAATGCAAAAAGAGAGGGCTTTAATTTCATCTATCATCAAAGAGTCCCTAACGGAGACGGAGGAATCAGTTTTGGGCAAGGAATATCTTATATTTTAAAAGAGGGGGAATAATGATAATTATAACACCAAGATATACAATTATAGAGGATGGAGCAATTAAAAAATTGGAAGAAATTTTAAAAAAGCTTAACTTAAAAAATCCACTAATTGTTACTGGGAGAAATACAAAAAAATACTGCAAATTTTCATTTGACATGATTTATTATGATGAAATATTAACATCCGAAATAAACAAACAAAATTACATAGAATATGATTGTATAATAGGCATTGGAGGAGGGAAAGCAATAGATACCGGCAAATATTTAGCTTATAAATTGAAAATTCCCTTTATCAGCGTGCCAACAACAGCATCAAATGACGGCATTGCCTCCCCAATTGTATCCATAAGACAGCCCTCATTTATGGCAGATGCACCAATAGCCATCATTGCAGACACAGAAATAATAAAAAAATCTCCAAAAAGATTACTAAGTGCTGGAATGGGAGATATTGTTTCAAATATAACTGCTGTTTTAGATTGGAAATTAGCCCATAAAGAGAAAGGAGAAAAATATAGTGAGAGCTCTGCAATATTTTCAAAAACAATAGCTAAGGAGTTAATAAACTATGTTTTAAACTCAAATTTATCAGAGTATCATAGCAAACTTGTAAAGGCATTAGTTGGGAGTGGTATAGCAATAGCTATAGCGAACTCTTCAAGACCTGCCTCAGGAAGCGAACATCTCTTCTCTCATGCTTTGGATAAATTAAAAGAAGAATATAGTTTGGAGGTTAATTCCTTACATGGAGAACAGTGCGGAATAGGGACAATAATGATGAGCTACCTACATGAAAAAGAAAATAAAAACTTATCTGGATTGCATGAAAAGATTAAAATGAGTTTAAAAAAAGTTAATGCTCCAACAACCGCCAAAGAACTTGGATTTGATGAAGATATCATTATTGAGGCGTTAAGTATAGCTCATAAAATAAGAGATAGATGGACTATATTAAGAGATGGATTAAGTAGAAAAGAGGCAAGGAGATTGGCTGAAGAGACAGGAGTTATTTAAATATTTATTAGAGCTAAAATTATCTCTAACAATATTAATGCAACAATAGTTACCTCCAACAATAATCCATAAAACTCAGTTAAATGCTGCCTAACCATAGTATAAATTTCATTAATCATATCCATCTTCTTCTCAACCCTTTTAATCCACTCATTAACGTAAAATATCCTACACAATCTTTCATATAACTCAGCATAATATCTGTCACCATAAAGCATAAGAACATTCTCAATACTATCAAAATATGATATATAACTAATCCTCTGCAAGTATAAATCCTTAGATAATCTTTTTAATCTAAAATATCCAAGCTTTTCCCACTGCAACCTTGTAAAATATTGTATTGCTTCACTTAGCATGTTATCAAAAACCCTCAAATTCAAAACCCTAATACATGCAAGTTCAATAATATCAACCTCCTCCCAAAAATCCTCATTTTTATCTAAAATTATTCCATTATCCCAATCTAAGATAATTAAATCCTTCGTAGAATACTTTATTTTATTTTTTAATAACTCATTTATATATTCCTCAGGGACATCATCATACTGATTCCTAAGAAGCTTTGCCAGTATATACTTATTTTCTTTTATAAATGAATCAGGGTCAGAGTACTCATTAAAACAATACAACGTATAACTTTCCAAAAATCTATCTGCATTATATTTCTTCAAATAATTTAAAGCTTCATCAAATAACATCTCTTTAAGTTCAAACAAGGTTATTAAATCTTTGTTTTTAAAATCCTTAACAATCTCAACAATGATATTCTTCTCATATGCCTTTATAGCAACTTCTTTATTTTCCTCAGTAATCCTTTCTATCAAAGAATAAGTGGGTAAAAACTCCTCATAACTACAAACCCTCTTCATCCTCAGTTTTACCATCTGCTCAGAATAAATATTTTCCTTTAAATACCCCACAAGAATTTGGACAATCTTGCCACTTAAAACACTATCCATTTTCTCCCAACTATTAATCTCTTTATAAATTTAAATTCTGCTTATAGGTATAAAAATCTTATAAATAGTTTATAATAGTATATCCAAATATATAAATTTAACTTTAAAAAATAAAAAATGTGGGTATGGGGGCTATAGCCCGCCTTCTGTAATTTCGGTGACATTCGGCTAAGCGCCGAAACCGGCTTGCACCCCGGGCAGGGGAGATGCCCGTTTCACCGGTTCTCCGGAAGTCCTCAACTTTCACTATCATCGTCATCTCTTCCGGAGCCGTGTCGTTTCTGTTGCATCTCCCGCCCCTTCTCAGGGGACGCTGCCCATAAATGGGGTGGGCGGAACTTCCTCCCCTCTTAAAGAGGGGAAAGTCACCAGCCCCCTTACCCACTTATTTAGAATTTGAATATATAAATGTTATCTTCAATAATAAAAAGTGGCCGGCGGCGTCGCCCCTTTCCCGCCAGATGGCAGTACTCGGGGCATCGCTGGGGGGCTTAACTTCCGAGTTCGGGATGGGTTCGGGTGTAGCCCCCCCGCTATGACCGCCGTACCAAGAAATAAATAGTGAGCCTTTTTTAGGCCATGCATAGGCCTCCACATCCGCTTAGTGTCTGGATACCCTGCCGGGCCCTCGGGCGATTAGTACCGGCGGGCTGAACGCCTCGGGCAGAGCCCTCGGCGCTTACACCCCCGGCCT
>JAMOTQ010000130.1 GCA_027068365.1 Methanocaldococcus sp. | reverse complement strand
GCCCCCCCTCTTGCCTCTGGACCATAAGATTGTGTTTGAACTGCCTCTTTATTGTCATATAACGCTGCTGCTCTCCCTAAGATAACCCCAGCTAAGATAATTCCTTGCCCTCCAAATCCAGATAATCTTATTTCCTTTCTCATCTTACCCCCTTTTACTCACTCTTTAACTTCTCAATTAACTTATTCAACTCTTCAACAAATTCTGGTTTTTCTATATCTAAAAACTCTCCAACAATGATTTTTCCACTTAACTCCTCTTCACTCATATTCTTAGCTTTATTTAAGTGTATTGAGTTCTCTTTTAAAAACTTAATCATATCAGCTGGCTTTCTTGATATATTGAATCTACCATAGTATGTTGGACATTGGGATATAACTTCAATAAACGCAAAGCCCTTCTTTTGAATACCTTTTTTAATTGATTTAACAAGCTGGATAGGATGAGCTGTTGTCCATCTTGCTACATAAGTTGCTCCTGCTGAGATTGCCAACTTACATAAGTCCATGGTATTTTCTACATTTCCGTATGGGGCTGTTGTTGCCTTTTTACCATGCGGTGTTGTTGGAGAGAACTGTCCTCCTGTCATTCCATAGATGTTGTTGTTTATACAAATAACAGTTAAGTCAATGTTCCTCCTGCATCCATGGATAAAGTGATTCCCACCTATTGCCGCTGTGTCGCCATCTCCGGTAAACACAACCACATGTTTGTCTGGTCTTGCTATCTTAATCCCAGTAGCAAAGGCAATAGGTCTTCCGTGGGTTGTGTGTAAAGAATCACAATATAGATAGCCGGGAATTCTTGAAGAGCATCCAATTCCTGAAACGGCTATGTAATCCTCTGGCTTTATATTTAGTTCTTCAATTGCCTTTAAAAAACAATTTATGACGATTCCATTTCCACATCCTGGACAAAAGATGTGTGGTAACCTATCTTGTCTCATGTATTTTAATGCAGGATGCAATTATACCACCTCAAATAATTTTTATGTTTATATAGATTATTTCCTCATAATTACCGCATGGCTAAGTTCAAACATAGCCCCAGATAGCTCATTACCAATATCTTGAATGTCAGCCAAACTTAATTCAATTTCATCTCTTTGGATAGATAAAGCAACTGGTAAATACTTGTAGGCAATTTCAAACATTTCAAAGGGCTTACACAATAAATCAACTGCTATTAAACCATTAAAGGTATCATTATTTTCATTAAAGTTTTTAGTTATGATTTTATTGATTATTATGTCTTCTCTTTCCAAAGATATCAATAAATTTTTTATAACTTCTTCTTCATTTTTTCCAACTCCTTCAAAAACTGCCTTAACCCTTATAAATCCATCTTCTTCAAAGTCAATAATGTCCTCTTCATCATACCTACCTTTTTTATACTCTTCAATATCAACATCTTTTTTATCCTTTAAATATACGTTAAATCCAATCTTATATGTATCAACAAATGATTTAAATGCACTTATAACGAAAGCTAAGACCTCATTTATCTCATCGGCTTTGAGTTTTAATTTCTCAGGTCTTATAACTTCAATATCTGCTCCATACTTTAAACAAAAATCAATATAGTCCTTAAAGTTATCAAAATTTATCTCAAATTCTCCAATTTTTGTATAAAACTTTAAATTATCATTTTCTTCAATATCATCATCCACATATTTGATTTTTGCGTTATATTTTTCTTTTAACTCATTAGCTAAGTTCTCAAATTCCTCCTCAACAACTTTTTTAGAATTACCTTTAACTTCCTCTAATGCATTTATTTTTATCATCTTACCACCAAAAAAGTAAAATTAATTAAAATATTAAAATAAGTTATTCAAACAGGGAATACCTTCTTATGACAAAGTCCCTTCCAAGAGTTGCTAAGAAAGCTCCCAACTTTGGTCCGTATTTTTTACCTAAGAGTATCATATACGATGCTTGGAATGCCTCTCTTGGATTTAAGCCAAGTTCCTTTGCTGTTTGATAAATCAACTCATGCAAGTTTAAAGCATCAAATTCAGCTGTTTTTAATTTTTCAGCAAAGTATTTAATCCATTCTTTTTGTTTATCCTTCAATTTTTCATAAATTTCCTTTGCCTCATCCTCACTAATTATAACTAATTTTTCTCCATACTTTAAAGCCCAATTCCTTGCCATTAACAACCTATCCTTTAATTTTTTCAAACTAAATTCGTCAATATCCTCCACATTGTAATTATTTCTTCTTAATATATCAAATACCTTCTCCATATCTACATCTTTCTTCTCTTCATCATAAGTTAGTTGAGCAATAATTGAGCAAAACCTATATGGAATAACAAACGGCTTATTTTCTGGAATTTTTGGTGTAGATAACTCATAAATTCTTATCTTCTCCTCTTCATCCTCACTTAACTCATCTTTATCCTTATTGTTGAAATAAAATTCTTCCAACCTGTCATACTCATCAACCAAGTCAGGAATCTTCTTTAAATCAAAGTCAATGTGTTTAGTTGGCTTACTCCTCAATAACAAAAACCTCAAAATCTCTGGGTGAGCTATGTGAGTCCAATCCTTTACAGCAAATACAACCCCCTTTGAAGAACTCATCGGAACTGCCTTATCTCCAACCTTTAACTGAATCCACTCATAAACAACCTTTTTTGGTGGCTCATAATTATAAACTTCCTTAGCAATCAAAACTCCAGTATCATAACTTCCCCCAGCTGCTGCGTGGTCTTTACCCATCGGCTCAATGGTTACATTGAATATACTCCACCTTGCCGGCCAATCTACCCTCCATGGAAGTTTTGCCCTCCCTTTATATGGCTTTACTGTGTTTTCAAAGCCACACATCTCACATTTATAAGTTACTACCTCCCTCTCACTATCATAATCTATAACTTTTGTTTTTAACTTTCCACAGTTTTCACAGACAACATTCAAAGGATACCAATCATCAGGTAGAGGGTTGGCTCTAAATTTATTTAAAATCTCCATGATTTTTTCTCTATTGTCCAAGGCAATTTTTATTTTTTCATCATAAAGTCCTTTTTTGTAGTTTTCATCTGCCCTATATGTTGTTATCTCAACTCCCAAATCCTCCAAGCTCTCCAAATATGGATTTAAAAAGTGTTCGGCATAACTTTCACAGCAACCCTCTGGACAGGGTATCTCGCTTAAAGGCATTCCTATGTATTGTTCAAACTCTTTTGGTAAAAAAGGATAGAGTTTTCTTAATGGGTCATAAGTGTCTGCTATAAAAATTAACTCTGCCTCAACTCCTCTATTTATTAATCCCTTATAGATTGCATCTGCTGTTAGTGTTTCCCTTGCATTTCCTACGTGGATGTGTCCAGAAGGGGTTATTCCGCTCGCAACTATATATTTATCTGCTTCTCTCTCTTCAATCAATTTTTTAGCTATTACATCAGCCCAATGCATGGTTTCCCTCAAAAATTTTGTTTTTTATTGTCTAAATAAAAAAATCAAAAAATCTAAATTTCTTTAAGGGCTATATAATGATTTGTTAAAATACTACTATCAAAAATAGTATAAATATCTTAGTAAAATAGAAAAACCAAATTAATAAAATCTCAGTATAACCCTTTCATTTTCCTTAGTATGGACTAACTCCAATAAATCATCTAATATCTCATTAACATCAATCTCTATAATACCATATCCATCATTAATTAACCTCACATATCCATCATCGTGATGCATTAATCTGCCCTCAACATGAACCCTTCCAAAATATATCTCAATATATTCATCAACATCTACCTTGTTGAGATATTCAATAACCTCTTTTGGGTTTTTTACATCAATAACTTTCTCCATACATATCACTATAAATTATATTTTATCAATTATATTTTATCCGTCTGAGCCAATTTCCTAAGTCGTTCAACACCTTTTATTTCTTTAATAACATCAACAACTGCCTCAGGGACTAAATGCTCCCACTCTTCACCATTCAACATTCTCCTCCTAATTTCAGTTCCTGAATATTCTCTCCTATTAAACATCTTCGGCTTTTTTACTTTATATCCCCTCTCTTCAAACAAAACCCTAACTAATGGGTTTCCACTATAAACAACATCAAAAGGAGGAGTTAATGATTCAACATAAGAAACCCAAATAGAGTTGAACTCAATATCTTTTATAGGGATTGGGTAGTAAGTTAAATTATAATCTTTAAGTGATTGGGTTATCATTAAAATTCTTTCACCAGCTGTAAATGGATTATCCAAAGTATGGCTTTTTTGGGCACTACCTATTCCAATAATTATCTCATCAACCTCCTCAGCTATCTTTTTTATAACTTCTAAATGTCCCTTGTGGAATGGTTGAAACCTACCGATTATTATCCCCCTCAATGTATCACCAA
>JAMOTQ010000129.1 GCA_027068365.1 Methanocaldococcus sp. | reverse complement strand
TAAATGTTGGAATTGGGATTATAACCTCATCTCCATCATCAACGAACGTCCTAAATATTGTATCTATAATCTCATCAGCCCCATCCCCTCCAACTATGATATTTTCCTTATCAACATTCAAAAATTTGCTTAGCTCTTCCATTAAAATTGGATTTACTGGTTCAGGATATTGGTGGATTTTGTCAATCTCCTCTAAAATTTTCTCTTTTATTTTTGGTGAAGGACCCCAAGGATTTTCATTGGAGCCGAGTTTTATAATATCTTTTGGATTTAGCCCATAATCTCTTGCAATCTCTTCCTTTGATTTTCCTGGAACATAGGGTTTTAGTTTTTTAACAACTTCCCTAACTTTATATTCTATCATTCAATCACCCCAAAATTTTTTAACTAAAAAGATTTAAATAATATTCCTGAATTTTTATGCATTTATTTAATTTATAAATTGAAGAGGTGGTAATATTGAAGATAATAATGAGGATATTTTTACTTATCTCCATGTTGGTTATAAGTGTTAGTTATGCCCTACCAACAGAGCCAGTAATTTTTGTAAATAAATCTACTGTAGATTATGAAAATGCCAAAATTTTGATGGATAATCTTTATTCTTCAAGAGAAATAAATGTAAATGAAGACAATGTGACAGTTGTTATTAAGGATATTAATTACATTCCAGCAAAAAACAAGCTTGAAATTAATGATAACGATAAAAAGCTCATTATAGAGTTTAGTAAAGATAACAATGGTGTAAAATACGAGGATATTTATTATATTATAAACTTAGATTTTAAGGAAGGGGATGAGGTAAGTTTATTTAACAAGAGCTATATTGTTGAGGATGTTAATTCAAAATATATTATACTAAAAGAGAAAGATGGGAAAGAGATAGTAACAAATAAGTCATTTGAGTATGATGGGTATAAAGTTGATGTAAATATGGTGTCAGACGATTTAAATACAATAGTTGTTGATATATACAAAGATGGAAAAATTATAAAGAAAATGCTCAAATTAAATAAAGGGAAAGGTTATTATGTTGAGGGTGGAACATTAGAGTTTGTTTATGAAAATTGCACAAAAAAAGGTAGAAAATATTATTTTACCTTTAAGGTATATTCAACTATAAAGATTGAGGAAGGTGAGGACTATCCATTAGATAATAGATTTAGGGTAGAGGGGATTAATAAAAATGATAAAATTGAGCTTGAATACAAAGATGTGAATAAATTAGGGAAGAAACTGTCTTTATTTAACTACACCATAGTTCCTGAGAACATTTATGAGGATTATGTTTTATTTAAAACTATAAAGGTATCTGAAAAAAAGGTAAAAGTTGAAGATTATGCATACATTGGTGGAGGAATTTATGCAATAAAAAAAGGTAAAGAAATTTGTATCTACTACAAAGGAAAAAGGATTAAAAATCATGAAAAGATTTATCTTGGCTTAGTGGATGGTGTAGATAATAACCCATTGAATATAAATAAGGATATCATCCTTATTGGTGGTCCAAAGGTTAATAGGTTTGTTAAAGAACTTGAAGACAAAGGACTATTGAAAGTAAATATAACCAATAAATATCCAGGAAATAACATAGGAGTTATACAAAAAATAAAAAATCCTTATAATGACAACAGCAACATTTATATTTTAGCTGGTTCTAATAGATGGGGGACAAAAGCGGCGATATTGGCATTTTTAACAAAATATAAAGGTGAGGATGTATTAAAAGTAGAGTGGAAAAAGGGTGTTGTAGAAATAAGATAATTTACTCAATATTAATCAAATATTTTTTTGATGTATGGCTCAAATGGGACAATATCCTCCCTACTTCTTGGGCTTATTGTAGCTACTTTTAATTTTCTCTCTTCTGGAATTAAATCAATAACCAAAGTTCCTGGTGTTGCTGTTATAGACCATGACAGCAGGATTAAACCAGTTGGATTATTGATAATTGACTCTATTTCTATAACTTGGGGATTTATCTTCCCGTTTATACTTCTTCTAACTACATCTATCCATGACTCAGTTATTGCTTTAAGTAAGACGGCTAAATAACCAATAATCCCCAATAATCTCATGAACATCCCTTTATAAAATTTTTCAGGAGTAGTTTAATAACATATATTAACTACTTTAAAGTATATATGTATTGCCAATAAAAATGCTTAATTGTTGAGGTGAAAGTATGAATATGAATGAAGAATTAAAACAAAAAGCCATGGCTTTGGAAATATACAACCAACAATTACAGATGATTCAAAGTGAAATATCATCAATAAGGGTCTTAAAATCTGAAATAATGAAATCAATTGAGACAATTGAAAATATAAAAGTAGAAGATGAGACATTAATCCCAATCGGCCCAGGAGTGTTTGTAAAGGCAAAAGTTGTTGATGATAAGGCGTTAATTGGGGTAAAGTCAGACATTTATGTTGAAAAATCATTTAATGAAGTTGTTGAGGATTTAAAAAAGTCAGTTGAAGATTTAGACAAAGCTGAAAAAGAGGGGATGAAAAAAGCTGAGGAATTAGCTAAGGCAATAGCTACCTTGAAAAAAGAATTACAGGCAGAGATACAAAAAGCTCAACAAGCTCAGGAGAATAAACAACAAAAACAAAATTAAAGCAATAAAATTAAGAATTTTCCTATTTTTAACTCATTTTTTATTTTTCACTTTAAAAAAATTATGGCTCTTTAATCATATATTTAAATTAATAAATGTAATTGTCTAAAATAAAAAATAAAGATTTTACCAACCTAAAAAATATAGTGGGCCCAGCCGGATTCGAACCGGCGACCTTCGCCTTGTAAGGGCGACGTCATAGCCAGCTAGACCATGGGCCCTCAACTCTTGGCATCAATAAACATTTAATTCATCATATATAAACTTTATGTTGATTGGTGAAATTATGAATTTAAATTTAAAAAATTTTTTGAAAGATAGGGAGGAGATAATTAGAGATGCTGAAAGAAAAGATGAAAAATCATTCAAAGATTTTAAAAAAATAGTTGAAGAAATAAAAGAAAGAGAAGGCAAAGATAAAATCGTCTGTGACTTTACTGAATACAACCCATTACATAAAGGACATAAATATGCATTAGAAAAAGGGAAAGAATATGGGATTTTTATTAGTGTATTGCCCGGACCCTTAGAAAGAAGTGGGAGGGGAATTCCTTATTTTTTAAACAGATACATAAGGGCAGGAATGGCAATAAAGGCGGGGGCTGATATTGTTGTTGAAGGTCCCCCAATGGGAATTATGGGCTCTGGGCAGTATATGAGATGCTTAATAAAGATGTTTTATAGTTTGGGAGCTGAAATAATACCAAGGGGTTATATTCCAGAAAAAACTATGGAGAGAGTTATAGATTGCATAAATAGGGGCTACCATATTCAAGTTAAGCCATACAGAGTTTGCTGTATAGAGACGGGAGAAATTTTAGGGGAAAAATTGAATATTGATAACTATGTCATTGCCTCAATGTCTCAAATGATTTATAAACTGAATAAAGAGGGTTTAAACTTCAATCCAAAATTTGTTTTTATAAAAAGGTTAGAAGGAATAAGTGGGACTAAGATTAGAGAGGCAATATTTAGTGGGAAATTTGAAGATATTAAGGATATGCTTCCAGAAACAACATTAAATATTTTAAAAGAACTCTATGAAAGTGGAAAGCTCAATGATTTGATATTGAAGAGGTTTGAAGATAGGATTTTAGAAACAGCTAATGAGTTTGATTTATATAAATACCTTCCAAGTAATATTGCTGAAATTTTAGAGAAGAAAAGACCATTTAACAACATAGAAGAGATAAAAAACTCTTTACCTTATGGATTTTCAAGGCACTTTAAGGAGAGGATTTTATCCAAGTTAGAGGCAAGGATTTCAAATGAAATTTTATCAAAATATATAAATAACTATCCTGCAAAGATAAAAGTGCTGGCTATTAGAAATGAAAATGAACAATAAAATTATTAAAATTATTATAATAATCCAAATGTTTTATATAATTTTATTTAAAAAATTTCAATAGAAATAAATTTTTGGGGAATTAGTATGCAAAAACAGAGATTCTGCTTAGACACAAGTGCCTTTACTGAGCCATCAGTTAGGAAAGCGTTAGGGGTTAAGACAGTTACTGAATTAACAGATAAAATTATGGATTTGATAGCGGAGGCAAGGATAAAGTTAAACATCTCCTGCCACATTCCATATCCAACTGTATATAATGAGTTGATGGGATTTTTGGAAAATGAGAGATGCCCAAAAGATGTTATAGTTAAGGTAGATACGTGGCTCGTTAAAAAAACTCCAAACAGATACGAGATAAAAATTCCATCAGAGATTTTTTATGAGTATGTTAAAGATTTGAGAGAGAG
>JAMOTQ010000128.1 GCA_027068365.1 Methanocaldococcus sp. | reverse complement strand
CTCAAACACTAAAAACACCACTGGCTCCTTATGATAGGGGAGGTATTCCACTGAAAGAGCCAGCAATATTAAAAGCTCAATATCCTCAATATGCCCCAAATCTTGGAAAGATAACTGCCTATTTAACACCAATAGCTGAATGGATTAAAGATAAAACCTACTACTTTGGAACAACGATAGTTTCAACTCCTGGGGGAATATTGGATGAAATATTATATTATACAAGAGGAATGGACACAGTACTTGAAAGCTCTATATTGTTGATTTCATTTATAATATTCACTTGGATGTTCTTCAATAAAGATTAGGTGAGAGGATGGAAAATCTTGTTTATTACTTTTACCATCCAACGATATTGGTTGGATTTACCGTTGGAATTTTGTCATTATTGGCTATTAGCTTTCAAAAAGATGATTTACATGCATTGATATTAACTGATGTTGTTGATTGTGCCATGCTTTTAATAATAGCGGGGGTAGGAACTGATTTAGCTGAGGCGTTAATTTTGCCAGGTTTAGTTGTTAGTTTAGCTGAACTTTTGGCAGTTTCAGAGGTTTTAATCACAAAAAAATACTTAAAATCAAAAAAACCCAAGCCAAGAAGGTATAAATTATTTGAAGAGTTTAAACTCCCACTACATACTGGTGAATTAAAATATAATGTTGAGATGGAAGTTTTAAAAACATCTCCAAAGTTTTTAGCAATAGTTTTGATTATTTATGGAGCTGTATTAAGCGGATTTACAGGAGGGGCAGTTATAGCCACTGGATTATTGTTTTATGCACTATCCCAGAGAGTAATTGGAGTGAATATATCGGAAGAGATAAAAGCCCTATGGGAGGGAATGTCTGGATTATCAGGAGTCGCATGGGCGTTATGGGTTTTTGGATTCTTAGGTTTCTTTATATTTCCAGATAAGTGGCTTCTCTGCCTATTAATGGCTGGTTTGGGATTGGTTATAAAGGTTGGCTCTAAATTAGGACTTATTGGATATATAGGTGAAGTAAAATGATTAACAAAGCATAATAACCTCCTATTGCCATGAAACTTTTAGAAAAAGTTAAATGAAAACTCTCTGAGTTTTCATAGCCAGAAAGTAAAGCTTTCTGTTTCATCAAAACAGGATGCATTGCCTCGCTCCGCTCGACAATGCCTCTTAATAATGTCCAATTATTTATTCATGACGGGTGAGATGAAATGATTGAAACAATATCGGGATTTCCATTTGGTATAGTTCCATTTGGAGATATTGTATTTGGGTTTTCAGAGTTTTCCATAATTGGATTTATCACTGCTATAATCTTCACAATAATTGTATATCTAACAAAACCAGAGAAGCAATTAGAGGCAGAAAAATTTAGAATAGAGGATAAATTAGAAGTTGTTACTCTAAAAGAACTAAAAATTAGAAGAATGATGGCAATAATATGCGGAATAGCCACTGCTGGAGCTATGCTTACATGCGATTTGTTTGATTTTGCATTATTTTTAACTTTGGTTGGAATTGCAAATATTGGAATTGTTTCTGCTGTAAAAAAAGAATGGGTTTTAAATGCAAGTTATCAGTATGGACTTATAGCTATGATATCCACTCTTCCATTATTTGGCTCTGCTGGGATGATATTGGCTAAAACAGGGACTTTATCACTATTTGAACTTTCAAAAACTCAGATATCTTTACTATTTGAAAAAATCATATTTGCGGCAGGGATGGCTGGGGAGACCGGAATAGCTCCATTCTATGCCGCTAAGGCAGAGATGTTTAGAGCCCCCGGCTCACCATACATATTGATGATACACCTCTCCTCATTATTGTTGATTGTTAGGACTGTTGAGATTTTATTAACTATCTAAGGTGGAATACATGGATGAAGAGAGAAAATATGGGTTATATTCATTAATTATTGGTTTATTGTGCATTATTGGGATTATATTGGCTGATGGTTTAATATCATACGTTTTATATGTTATTGCAGTTCCCTCTCTATTGTATGGCATTGGAGCGTTTATAATTCCAAAAACAAGAAGAAAAGACGCTGGAAAACTGCCATTCAGAGGATATTAAGACAATTAATAAAAAATTGGGTGAGGACATAGGGACACATCACTTATTGGAACTATAAAATCTAACAATGAAACTTTAAGAAAGTTTCATCAAATCTAACACCTCCTCGCTTACGCTCGGGAGGTGTAAATTATAGTTAATAAAAAAATTGGGTGAGAATTTATGGACACATCGCTTATCGGAACTATAAACTTAACAATCCATGCCTTTCTTGTTGGCTCTCTATTACTTGGATTGCATAGGAAGATAATGGCAAGAATTCAGGGAAGACCCGGACCACCAATAATCCAATATCTGTTACACACTTTAAAATTCTATGTAAAAGAAATAACTTTCCCAATAACTGCTGGAAATCCACTCTATATGTTTGTAGCTTTGTTGGATGTTGCTATTTGGCTATCTGCGTTAATTATAGCCGTTGATTTCAAATCATCCTTACTTATTATCATAGGAATTTATGTATTGCAGAAGATTGTTGAGCACGGTTGTGGTTTGTCATCTGGCTCACCTTATGGAAAGCTTGGAGGGGTTAGGAGTGTTTTCTCAGCTGCCGCGGAAGTGCCATTATTTGCAGTTGTAGCGGCTGTATATCTAACAACGCATTCCGTATTAATCTCGGATGTGTTAAAGTATCAGGCAGTTAATGGAAGTTTAATATTTAAAATGCCAATTTGTGCATTTGCCTTCTTTATATTGCTTGTTTCAAAGACACCATACAGTCCATTTGGGATAGTTAAAGGAAAAGATATAGTTAGCGGATACATGACAGAACATTATGGTTTATTGGCATCAATAATTTACATTGCCGAGGCAATAGCATACTTCGTATTACTCTGGCTGTTTATAGCAGTGTTTATTGGACCTTCAATAATCAATGACCCAATATCAACATTGATTGCTATGGTTATAATGACAATAATCTTAGCATTTGTTAGTGGGCTAACACCATTATTAGCTCCTCACCACTCAGTTATGCTCCAAATGACAATTGCAGGGCTTGTATTATGTGATGTTCTGTATAGATTAATCGTAGGGGGATAAAATGAAAGGATACATTTATTTATTTACAATTGCCTGTATTATAGCTGTAATTTATTGTATATTGGTTAATTTACTGCAAATAAATGTTATTCCAGCAATTTTTATATTTGGTTTAATTTTGGTGATGGCAATTTCAACCACAAATGAAAAAGTAGCTCACAAAATGGAAGATGTTGAAGTTTTATTCATGCTCTTAGTTTTAATTTTCTTTGCTTATGCCTTGTATAAATTGTATATTCCGTTATAGATGGTGAAATCATGGAATTATTTGAGATAAATTTGGCTATATTATTATTCATCATTGGGAATTTTATTGGGCTGGAATACAGCTACAAAAAATATTCATCTCCCTATGTAGAGAAGAGAATTGATAAAATTGCCTTAGTTTTGTCAATAATTGGAGGGATTTTAATAAATACTCCAATGTATATGCTTGGATGCCTATTAATTGGATTTCCTTTGGGAATGAGACCAGGATATGGAAGAGTTGAGTTCATTGTTGGCTTAATTATAGCTTTATTGTTTTATCTTCTATTGAGGTGGTAATTTATGGCTAATATTCTTGATATTGACAAAAAATATGTTGAAAATGCTTTAAAGCAGAAAATGAATGTTCTTAAAGATAATAGATTTCTGATGGACGAGGTGTTTATTCCAATAGCTAAGGCGTTAAAAATTGATGTTGATGAAGTTATTGAAATATTTGCCAAAAAATTGGACTTTGCATCTTGCTATGAACTCCACGCCTATGCAGAGCAGGCAAAGATGGGTTGTTTGGGGAGAAAGGTGGATATAGATTTAGGTCTATGTTGGCTCAGTGATTTCTTTGGATTAATAAAGAAAGAGGAGGCAGATTTAATTAGAAAAAAGGTCGTTGAAAGCCATTTATTATATAAAAAGCCATATAAAGAGGCATTAGAGGAGGGCAGACAAATGATTATTAAATTGTTAAAGGAGGAATAGTCATGATAAAAGAACTATTCAGAAACCATAGGGCTTCACCCTATTGGCACAGGACTTTCACAGCTTATGTATTTAACTTGGAATTTTGACGCCTTTAGGCGTCCATATATCAATGATAACATTTTTCCTGTGAAAGTCCTGTAATACCCAGGATGCATTGCTTCTTTTCAGAAGCAATGCCTCTTAAAATTATTGGGAGGAATAACCATGATAAAAGAACTATTCAGAAAAAGGTCAATACATGTTTGTGTGGTCAATACTGGGGGATGTAATGGATGCGATATTGAAATTGTCTCCTGCTTAGCTCCAAGGTACGATATTGAGCAGTATGGGATTTATGTCCATAACAATCCAAGGGAGGCAGATGTTTTGCTTGTTACAG
>JAMOTQ010000127.1 GCA_027068365.1 Methanocaldococcus sp. | reverse complement strand
TTCATTAAGTTCATATATCTTTATTATCTTATTTAGCTTCATAACTGTTCCCTTTAATTTTCATAAATTATTATAGCCCCATATCTACAAACCTTTAAACACTCTCCACACCTTGTGCAGTTATCTTCATTTTTAACTACTACCCTATTATTTTCCAATGCAAAAACATTATTTTTACAAACCCTATAACATGATAAGCAGTTTTTACACTTATTATAGTCAATTTCAATAACTTTATTTGTCTTAGCTACTTCATTACTCTTTTTCCCTTTAAAAATACCTAAAATTTTAGACAACATACTTCCACCTTAAAAATATAAAATTAGCCAATAACGGCATGTTTCAAAGCATCTTTACAAATACATCTCCTCTCTCCAAAATCATAGTTTATAAAGTCCTCAACAATTTTTAAAATCTTATCTTCCATTTCTTTTATTTTTTCTAAGACCTCATCAACTGTTAAAATATTTTTTGATATTCCACAGGCGTAGTTTGTTATATTGCATAGAGAGACATAGCACATCTCCATCTCTCTTGCTAAAACAACTTCGGGATAGCCAGTCATTCCTACAACATCTCCCCAGTTTTTGTATATTTCTATTTCCTTTTTTGTTTCAAACCTCGGTCCCTCTGTGCAAACATAAACCCCCTCCCCATAAGAGAAATTATTTTTATCCAATATGGATTTTAAAATTCCTCTCAGCTCTGGACAGTATGGTTCTGTCATATCTATATGCACTACCTTTCCTTCATCGTAAAACGTCTCTTCTCTTTTTTTTGTAAATTCTATAAAGTCATTTGGAATGAAAAACATTCCTGGCTTTAAGTTTTCTTTTAATGAACCAACTGAGTTTATAGCTAAAATTCTCTCAACACCCAACTTTTTTAACGCATAAATATTTGCCCTATAATTTATCTTATGTGGTGGGATATTATGTTTAACTCCATGCCTAAATAGTAAAACTACATCATTTTCTTTATCAATTATAACCTTTGCCTTTCCGTATTTTGTATCTATAATCTCTTCTTTATCCCCTTTTAATATTTCAGCTATTCCAGTTCCTCCTATTATTCCAATCATGACATCACCATTTTAACATGAATAGTTGCATGAAATATAAAATGAAGTGTATTTTATTTTATCTAAAATTATTGAAGATGTGATTTCCAATAAATTATTTATATGATTTGTGTCTATTGATTTTAGGACTTAGCAAACTTGTAATAATATACATAATTGATATAGAAATAAAGTATAAAAATTTATAAAAATTAGTGAGAACATGGAGCTTATGATGGCTATTGGTTATCTTGGATTAGCTTTAGTTCTTGGTTCTTTAGTGGCAAAAATTGCAGAAAAGTTAAAAATTCCTGATATACCGTTATTGTTGTTATTAGGGTTAATTGCCGGACCCTTCTTACAAATAATAACACCAGAATCAGCAATGGAGATTTTTGAATACGCCGGACCAATAGGGTTGATATTTATTTTGTTGGGAGGAGCTTTTACTATGAGAATCTCATTACTTAAAAGAGTTATAAAAACAGTTATTAAATTAGACACAATAACCCTTTTAATCACATTGATTGTCTCAGGATTAATTTTTAATTTAGTTTTAAATTTACCATACAACTGCCCAATAGGTTACCTATTTGGGGCAATAACATGTGCAACGGACCCAGCCACTTTAATTCCAGTATTTTCAAGAGTAAAAATAAATCCTGAAATTGCCACAATATTAGAGGCGGAGAGTATTTTTAATGACCCATTAGGGATTGTGTCAACAACTGTTATTTTAGGATTGATTGGTTTAGCTCCCTCGGTAAATCCAGCCATTGATTTAATTACATTAGCTGGTGGGGCTATTGTTATAGGAATAATATTGGCTAAGATATATGAAAAAATCATTATACATTGTGAATTCCACGAGTATGTTGCACCATTAGTGCTTGGAGGGGCTATGCTTCTTTTATATGTTGGAGATGAGCTATTGCCAAGTATTTTTGGCTATGGAATTAGTGGATACATGGCTATTGCAATAATGGGGCTTTATTTAGGAAA
>JAMOTQ010000126.1 GCA_027068365.1 Methanocaldococcus sp. | reverse complement strand
ATTATAGAAATAATTGCCCCTATAAAACTTAGGGAGCAGTTTAATTTAAAAGATGGAGATGTAATAAAAATTTTAATTAAGGGAGATAATAATGAATAATGTAGAAAAAGCTATTGAAGCATTAAAAAGAGGGAAGATAGTTTTAGTTTATGATTCAGATGACAGAGAAGGAGAGACAGATATGGTTGTTGCCTCTCAATTTATAACGCCAGAGCATATAAGGACAATGAGAAAGGATGCTGGGGGTTTAATTTGCACTGCCATTCATCCAGATATATGCAATAAATTAGGCATTCCATTCATGGTTGATATATTGGAATTTGCCTCCCAAAAATTTAAAGTGCTTAAAGAACTCTATCCAAACGACATTCCCTACGATGAAAAATCATCCTTCTCAATTACAATAAATCACAGAAAGACATTCACGGGCATTACAGATAAGGATAGGTCATTTACAATTAAAAAATTGGCTGAATTGGTTAAAGAAGAGAGATTTAACGATTTTGGTAAAGAGTTTAGAAGTCCGGGGCATGTAACTTTGTTGAGAGCTGCTGAGGGTTTAGTTAAAAATAGGCAGGGACACACTGAGATGACTGTTGCATTGGCAGAGATGGCTAATTTAGTTCCAATAACAACAATCTGCGAGATGATGGGTGATGATGGAGATGCTATGAGCAAAAGTGAAACAAAAAAATATGCTGAAAAACATAATTTAATTTATTTAAGTGGAGAGGAATTAATTAATTACTACTTAGAAAAATATTTAAAAGAATAAAATTGGATTTTAAAATTCAATCTATTTTTGTTCAATTAATCTTTGATATATCTCTAATTTTTGTGTATTTAAATTATTTTGTGAGGGTTAGTAATGGACAGGCATGTTATGGAGGCATTAGGAAAAGCAAGAGTAGTTGTTGAAAATGGAAAAGTCGTTGAAGTTACAGAGCCAAAAATAAAATACTGCCCACTATTCGATAAGCATAGAGGAATAAAGGAGGTAACAAAAGAAAGTATAAAGGAAAATATAGAATTTAGAATAAAGGACTTTGGGTTATTTACAAAAAATAGGATTGTTGAAGAAAAAAGATACATAGTCCCATTTGGAGCTTCTGAGATTTTAATGAGTGCTTTGAAGAGAAAGGTTATTGATGCTGCCGTTATAGTGGCTGATTGTGCTGGAACTGTTGTAACTTCAAATCCATATTTGGTTCAAGGTCTCTGCGGAAGAATATCTGGTATTATAGAGACGTCCCCAATCTTAGAGGTCATAGAGAGGATTGAGAGAGTTGGAGGAGTTGTTTTAAATAAAAAAACTGCTGAAATAAATCAATTTGATGGTGTTAAAAAAGCTATTGAGTTAGGTTATAAAAGAATAGCTGTAACTGTAACTAATTTAGAGGATGCAAAGAGATGCAAGTCATTGGAGGATGATGAGATAAAGATATTAACTTTTGGAGTTCATACAACTGGAATTGAATGGAGTGATGATATAGCTAAATATTTCGACTTAATAACTGCTTGTGCGTCAAAGGTTTTAAGAGAAAAATTAAAGAGTAAAATAAAAGCACAGATTGGAAAAACTATACCAATATTTGCCTTGTCTAATTTTGGAAAGGAGGTTTTATTAGAGAGGGCTAAGGATTTAGATAATGTGTTGATAACTATTGATAATTTGCCAGTGTTAAATGATAATCAGCCAAAACCCCTAATTTAAAATAAATACTTATTTTTATCAGATATTGTTACAAAAATGAAAACAAAAATCACTATATATTAACTTTTTTAATAACATATTTATAGGAAAAGAAAATATAGAAATTGCGGTGAAAACATGATTATCTTCGGATTATTTGGAAAAACGGGCTGTGGAAAGACAGAAATACTGAACGAATTAAAAAAATATCATCCTGTAATAGATATTGAAGGAATTGCGAGAACGAGAGGAAGTATCTTAGGGGATTTATATCACTTAAATATGAGAAGTCAGGAGGAGTTCTCCTATCTTATAAACAAAGAGATTGAAAAGGCTAAAAAATTTGGTTATGTAGTGGTTGAATATGAAGGGAGAAAGATTGGTGGAGAGAAAAAGCTAAAAATTCCTGAATTATTGGCAAATATTAAAAACTACACATACAAAATCTTGATTGATTGCCCTTATGAATGCCAAATAAATAGATTGGTTTCAATATACAAGCCAAGGACTGAAAAAGAAAAGGAGATTTTAATAAATAAATTTTTAATACTTAAAAATAGCTTTAAAAAGCCAGAGATGATTGAAGCAGTTGATAATATCATCGAACTCATAAAACAAGACGAATACTACGAAGCGGCAAAATTAATTGAAGAAAAACTTTATAGGGAACACTATATGAGAAATGTAAGGAAAATAAAACCTGATTTGGTAGTTTATAATGAAGATGTTAAAAAATCAGCT
>JAMOTQ010000125.1 GCA_027068365.1 Methanocaldococcus sp. | reverse complement strand
TCTTTTTCAATAACTGCCTTAACTACTCTTTCAACCTCTTCCTCATCTGGTGGGCATCCAATTATTGCATAATCCACTTTAACAACATCCCCAACTCTAACAAACCTTTGTGGGAAGCCATTCTCTAAGCCGATAAGCATTCTCTGAAAACCACCACTTACAGCACAACTACCAACAGCTATCAATACTTTTGAGTTTTTTCTAATCTCCATTATTTTTTTAACTTCTTCCTCATCATCCAAATTAACAGCTCCTCCAACTAATGCAATACCTTTTTCTTTTAGTTTGTTGTAATATTTTTTCTCAATATTTTTGATAATCTTGCCACAAGAACCGCATCCGGTCATAAAATCACCTCTTTAACAAAGGATTTATAAATAGTAGCATCTTTCACAGAGTTGAATGATTCTTTTTGCTTCATCATTATCTACACTATTTAATACTGCTTTATTGAAATTCTCACTTGTTAATATTGTGTAATCCAAAATCTCTCTTCCAAGTAACTCAACTTTGTGATAAACGATTCCCTCCCCTCCTTCTATAACAACCTCTCCAACAGCCCTACCATCCCTTATAATTGGCTCTATATATGGTTGTGTTAATTTTAACTTGTTTAAAAGTTCTATAATTTTATTTAAGCAGAATTCAATCTCAATCATCCTTGCAGATAACACATCCCATAAGTTTTTTGATGTTATTAATCCTTCCTTATACATTCTTGCCAAAGCTCCGCTATAAACTGCCTTTCCATCGTAAAGTGCTGTTTTTGGTAAGCCGTTTGTTTCTACTTTATTGGCATCAAAGTTGTAAGCATCAATTAACTCAACATCTGGTAATGGAATCTTTGCCTTTCTTTCATCAACCAACTTAACAAAGTCCTTATCAACTAAGCTTAATCCCTCTTTTGCCAAATTAATTAATTTTTCTTTTCTTTTATCACTTATATTTTCTAAGACGCCACCAACAGCCAAATATTTTGCTTTTTTACCTAAAATTGATTTTATTTTGTTTCCAATATCCGCCAATTCATCTGTGTTTTTAAATTCATTTAACTTAATTGCATCTACTTCAACAATCTCCCCCAATCTTGCAATCTCTCTCAAATACTGCCCTTCATTTGGGACTGTTATGTTATAAGCTTTCTCAACAGCCATAACTCCTGCCAATGCATGGGAGATTTCATTTAAACAACATAACCTTGACATTGCTGGAATTATAAAATCAATATCTCTCCCCATCATTGAGCTCTCAAACCCTCTAATTTTCATAATTCCACCTAATCAAATTTTTAATATTTTTAAGAGAAATTTTATGTAAAAGTTAAATTTTTTATTGAAAAAGAATTTAGAAATTAGATTCCAAGTTTTTTCCTCTTCTCCATAATTACTTGCTCCAATAAATCAGCCGCTTTGTATGGGTTTGGTTCTGGGATTAATTTACCTCCCGTTAAGCCCTCAACTGCCTCTGTTAAAACCTTTGTTACCAACTCACTGCCAGTGACGAATGGAACTGGTGAGACATGGACAGTTAATCCCATATCAACCGCATAGGTTGCATCTGCTAATGCCTGCTCTTCCAACCACTGTGGTGCTGATGCCGCAACTGGTATGTCAGGAATATCAACCCCTAACTCTTCTGCAACTGCAACTGCAACCTGTTCAATTCTTGAAATACTTAGACATGCCCCAAAGTTTAAGACGGGTGGAATTCCTAATGATTTACAAACTTCTTTTAAGTTCTCTCCAGCTAACTCTGCACTTGCAGGGTCAAACAATCCAGCATGTTTCAATGGGCTATTTACACAACCTCCTGCTAAGACCAAGATATCTCTTTTAATGAGCTCTTTTGTTAATGTAACAATTATGTTGTCATGTCCTCCACTTGCCAAGTTTGAACAACCAACAACTCCAACAACTCCTTTAATTTTACCGCTTGCAATTAACTCAATTAATGGCTTTACACTTCCCCCTAAGAACTCAATTAATGATTCCTCACTAACTCCAACAACTGATTTAACTTTCTCATTATAGTAATCTTTTTGCATTCCTTTTCTCTCTTTGAATGCTTCAATTGCTTTCTTAATTATCTCTCTTGCTTTTTCTTTTGCATTTTCTGGCTCCCATGGGATGTATTCAGCTCCTTCAATGTAAGCCATGTCGTCAATACAGATTAATTTCGTCTTTGTCTTTTCAGCAACAAACTTCAATCCGTGGAATGTACAGTTGAATTCTGAGACAACAGCATCAATTAATCCAGTTGCAACCAATGGCTCTGTTGTGAAGTTGTTTGCTATGTAACCAACAAAGCTCTCTGGTAAGTGAGCAATTCTTGTCTCCATATCTTGTCCGTTACATGTAGCTCCAATAATCTTAATCTCATCAGCTCCTGCCTCTTTTGCCATTTTTATTAAGTCCTCTTCCATTGCTACCTCACATAATGGCTGGATTAATGCATGCTGGTGTCCAGTTATCATAATATTTACGTTGTTTGGTTTAACTGAACTGAATCCATTCTCAACCACTGTAATCTTTGGTGAGCCAAATAAGATATCATTTAACCAGCAAGTCATTAAAAGCCCTGTAAATCCAGCATGTAATCCCAATCTAAGGCAGTGAACTAATAAATCCATTGGATTGCTGTTTAAGTTTGTTGATGTCTTTGTTAATGCATCTACAATCTCTCCCTTAGCCCCTCCTGGAAGAATATCTAACTTTTCAAATACCTCCAATCTCTTCTCTGGACAGAGTTTTGGAACTAATTCACTCTTCTCCCATCTTGGTTTATACATGTCTTCTAAGATAAACTCAGCAACTTCAACAGCCAATTGCTTAGCATCTTTGTTTGCATCAAATCCAAGTTTTTTCGCTAAGAATCTTAATTTTTTCTCATTTCTTATTTCATAGCTTCCTTCTCCTTTTCCAGCTGATAATAAAGCTCTTGCCGCGTTTTCAGCACAATGGACATAACATGATGTCCCAGCCGCTACTGCTCTACAAAAGTTTCTTGCTACGATAACATCAGCAGTAGCTCCACAAACACCGTAAGGAGTTTTTTCTGTTATTCTACAAGGTCCGTTAGCACATAATATACAATAAACTCCTTTTAACCCATAAGGACACTTTGGGAATTGGTTTGGGAATCTTGTGTGTGGTGTCTCTATACCCTTCAACTTTGCCTTTTCAACCATCTCCTTAACTTCTGGTATAGCAGCGATGCAGTTTTTCATACCTATCACCAACATTTTTTTAAATTGATTTACGATAATCATTAATAACATAACGAATAAATAACATTAACGGTTTGAAAATCGTTCTCAAAAATTTTGTTGATAACGATATTCACATCAAAATAAATAATTTAGATTAATAAATATATAATATAAAAATAGAAAAAATTTTTGTTGTGGAAAAAGAAATTAAGTTTAATTAAAAAATTTTAGAGATGAGGCCAATGAAAGTTAAAGATGTTATGAATAAAAATTTCATAAAAATTTCTCCAAATGATATTGGTGGGGAGGTTGTGCAAATTTTATATAAGGAGAGAAAAAATTACGCCCCAGTTATTGAGGAAGGAAAATTAGTTGGATGGATTACTGCCTTAGATTTACTTATGGGTTGTAAGCATTCAAAAATAGAGGATTTAATGCTATTAATTGATGAAATAAAAATCTTAAAAGAGAATGATGAAATAACAGATGAGTTAATAGATGAGATGATAAAAAATGAAGATATTGCTTATCCTGTTGTTAATGATAAAGATGAAGTTGTAGGAACTTTAAGTGTTTTTGATTTGCTAAAATATTACAAAAATAAATAACTTATTGCTGTTTTTGTTTTTTCATTTCTATGTGCTTTAAAATAACCTTCTCTATATCTTCCGGTTTATCTAAAACCTCAATTCCTTCCATTCTTCTAATTCTTTCAACATTCTCAACATCAACATCTCTCATGTATAGAGTTAGTTTCTTATTTCCTGGCAAAATCGTCTCTACCTTTCCTTTTTTGTTATCTGGTGGGAAAATATAGACAGGTACTCTTGCCTTCATTGCTTGGGCTACTGAGTTAGTTATTAACGTGTCAGCAATTCCATAGGCAATTTTTGCGGTAGAATTGGCTGTTGCTGGTGCAACTAAGAATAAATCATACTTTCCCGTCTGCAATTTCCCAACCAAAAATGGAGCGTTTGCATTAACCTCAACCCTTAAATCATAAAACTCATCTTCCAAAACCTGCCAAAGTTTATACCACTTTACAACAACTTTTGCATTTTTTGAGAGATAAACATCAACATCCAAATTGTATTTATTTTTTAGGTTTTTCATTATTTCCACAACTTCTGGCAGTTTATCTCCACATCCAGTTATCCCCCACGCAATTTTTAGCATAGTTACCCCTCTTTATTTATGATATTAGTTATTTTAATCCCTCCTTTTCTTTCAAAACATCATAAAATCTATTAAGCGTTTTTCTCAAAACCCTTAACCCCTCTTCATCCTCCTCAACTCCTTTCTTTCCCCTATCTTTAGACCAAAATGTAGCTCCCAAATTAGCTCCAAAAGAGCCTCCCCCAACTGGAATCATCTCATTTATTATAAAAAAGTCATGTAT
>JAMOTQ010000124.1 GCA_027068365.1 Methanocaldococcus sp. | reverse complement strand
TCAATCCACACAACAAATATTGAGAAAGCTTTATATAATTTAAAACTTGGTTCTTCTTTTGGATTATTTAAAAAATATTCTAAGAAATATGTTGTTAAGGTGTAGAAAGATATAGGGTTTTGAATCTTAGGGATAGAGCAATATAAAATAAAAAACTTTAATGAATTCCTAATTTATTAGTTTTTAAATGGTGATAACTTGTTAATTGTAAGAAAAACTGATAGATTGGAGGGAACTGTTAAAGCCCCGCCTTCAAAGTCATATACTCATAGAGCAGTTATAGGAGCTTCTTTGGCTGATGGAGAAAGCAAAATTATAAATCCACTCTGGGGAGCTGATTGTTTATCCTCTGTTCATGGTTGTAGGATGTTAGGGGCTAATATTGAGTTAAATAAAGAAAAAGATGAGTGGATTGTTAAAGGAGGGGAGCTAAAAACCCCTGATAATGTTATAGATATTGGGAATAGTGGAACTACTTTAAGGATTTTGACATCTATTGCCTCACAGATACCGAAAGGATATGCAATTTTAACTGGGGATGATTCGATAAGAAAGAGGCCGATGCAACCTTTATTGGATGCTTTAAAGCAACTAAATATTGAGGCATTTTCATCAAAGTTGGATGGAACTGCTCCAATAATAGTCAAAAGTGGAAAAATTAAAGGCAATGAGGTAAAGATTAGAGGAGATATTAGTTCTCAATTTATAACCTCTTTGATGATGCTTCTACCATTTAATGAAGAAGATACTAAAATAATTTTAACTTCACCACTAAAATCAAAGCCCTATATTGACATAACCTTGGATATATTAAATAAATTTGGAATAAAGATTGATAAAACAGATAATGGCTTTTTAGTTTATGGAAATCAAAAATATAAGGCAATAGATTACATAGTTGAAGGAGATTACTCATCAGCATCTTATTTAATAGCCGCAGGAGTTTTAATAAACTCAAATATAACAATTGAAAACCTATTTGCCAATTCAAAGCAGGGAGATAGGGCTATAATCAACATCGTCAGAGAGATGGGAGCTGATGTTAAAGTTAAAAAAGATAAAGTAATGATTGAAGGAGAATACAACTTAGAGGGAATAGATGTAGATGTTAAAGATATTCCAGATTTAGTTCCAACAATTGCAGTTCTTGGATGCTTTGCAGATGGTAAGACAGAGATATACAACGGAGAACATGTTAGATTAAAGGAATGTGACAGGTTGAGAGCTTGTGCAATTGAATTAAAAAAGATGGGTGCTGACATTAAAGAGAAGCCAGACGGTTTAATTATAAGAGGGGTTAAAAAGCTAAGAGGAGCTAAGTTAAATACCTATAACGACCATAGGTTAGTTATGGCTTTTACTGTTGCAGGTTTAAAGGCAGAAGGGGAGACGATTATTGAAGGAGAGGAGGCGGTTAAAATATCCTTCCCAAATTTTGTTGATGTTATGAAGAGCTTAGGGGCAAATATAGAGAGATTGAGCAATTAAATGTCTTATTTAGATATTTTTAAATAATTTTTATCCCATATATTTTATTTTTTATTTAATAAAAATAGCACAAATACATCAATAAATGTCGGTGATGTTTATGGACTTTTTGTTTAAAGATAGTTGGAAAGCAGTTTGCCCTTACAATCCAAAGTTGGATTTAAAGGATATCTATATTTATGACACAACTTTGAGGGATGGAGAACAAACACCAGGAGTTTGCTTCACCAAAGAACAAAAGTTGGAGATTGCAAGGAAGTTGGATGAATTAGGTTTAAAGCAGATTGAAGCTGGTTTTCCAATTGTCTCTGATAGAGAGGCAGATATAGTTAAAACAATAGCAAATGAAGGGTTGAATGCTGATATCTTAGCTTTATGTAGGGCTTTAAAGAAGGATATAGATAAAGCAATAGAGTGCGATGTAGATGGGATTATTACCTTTATAGCAACATCTCCTCTTCACTTAAAATATAAATTTAACGGCAAGACCTTAGATGATATATTAAAGATGGGTGTTGAGGCAGTTGAGTATGCAAAGGAACATGGCTTATTTGTTGCTTTCTCCGCAGAGGATGCAACAAGAACTCCAATAGATGACTTGATTAAAGTGCATAAAGCCGCTGAAGAGGCGGGGGCTGATAGAGTTCATATAGCAGATACAACTGGATGTGCTACACCGCAGAGTATGGAATTTATATGTAAAACATTAAAAGAAAATTTAAAAAAGGCACATATAGGAGTGCATTGCCACAACGACTTTGGATTTGCAGTTATAAATTCAATATATGGTTTAATAGGAGGAGCTAAGGCAGTTTCAACAACAGTAAATGGTATTGGAGAGAGGGCAGGAAATGCCGCCTTAGAGGAGTTAATCATGGCTTTAACTGTTTTATATGATGTTGATTTGGGCTTAAACTTAGAGGTTTTACCAGAACTTTGTAGAATGGTTGAAGAATATTCGGGGATAAAGATACCAAAAAACAAACCAATAGTTGGAGAGCTTGTATTTGCTCACGAAAGTGGAATTCACGTTGATGCAGTTATAGAGAATCCACTAACTTATGAGCCATTTCTTCCAGAGAAAATAGGGCTTAAAAGAAATATTTTGTTAGGAAAGCATTCTGGTTGCAGGGCTGTTGCCTACAAATTAAAACTTATGGGTATTGATTATGACAGAGAGATGTTATGTGAGATAGTTAAAAAAGTTAAAGAGATTAGGGAAGAAGGAAAATTTATAACTGATGAGGTATTTAAGGAGATAGTTGAAGAAGTTTTAAGAAAAAGGAACAAAAATAAAATGGAGGGATAAAAATGAAACTATTCAAATATCCAGGAGTTCAAAATACCGACGAAACCTTAAAAATAGCTGTGGAGAGAGCTAAGAAGGGAGATATAAAAAGTATCGTTGTTGCCTCATCCACGGGAGAGACGGCTAAAAAATTACTTGATTTGTTGGAGAAAGAAGGGTTAGATTTAAACGTTGTTGTTGTCACTTATCATCAAGGATTCCATGGAGAGGATGTAATATCAATGGATAGAGAAGTTGAGGAAGAGTTAAAGAAAAGAGGGGCTAAGGTGTTTAGAGGAAGTCATGCATTAAGTGGTGTTGAGAGGGGAATATCTAACAAATTAGGCGGTTATGGACCTGTCCAAGTTATTGCTGAGACATTGAGGACTTTTGGGCAGGGAGTTAAGGTTTGTTATGAAATTACAATTATGGCGTGTGATGCTGGTTTGATAAAGGCAAAAGAGGAGGTTATAGCCATTGGAGGGACTGGAAGAGGGGCAGATACTG
>JAMOTQ010000123.1 GCA_027068365.1 Methanocaldococcus sp. | reverse complement strand
TTTTTAATTGCTTGTGGAATTGTTGGCTCATTAAATTCCATTATTCCAATTTCAACAATTGGAAAGATATTTTTTTCTTTAATTTTTTCAGCTAATTTTACTAAAAGCTCTTTACTGTATGGCAATCTACTACCATGTCCTACCAAGACCAATGCCTCCACAGTACCACCATTATTATTTTATGCACTAAGATTCATACTAACTATTATATATACTCTTCGTTTATTTAAAGGTTTAACTATATATAATGTAAGACAAAGTGAGGAGGAATAAAAATGGACACATCCAAGTTTGTATTAATTATAGCAATAATTATTTGGCTAATTTTATATGCCATCAGGGACTCAATAAATTTAAAGACCTATGGTGGAATTTTTGGAATTTTGAGGACAAAATTGGGATTAAAAACCATTGAAAAATTGGGTAAATATAAAATTTGGCAAAAAATAGGAATTATCTCTATACCAATATGCGTAGCACTTGGGTTTATTATGCTTTTAAATATGATACTTATGAGTATAAAGCTATTATCTGGGACTCTACCAAAAGAAGCGGCTAAGCCAGTTGTGTTTTTGTTTGGAGATGTTATTCCATGGATTCCCGGGATTATTGCCTTATTAATTGCCATTACAGTTCATGAGTTAGCTCATGGCATATTTGCCAAATCCTTTGGCATTAAAGTTAAAAGCTCTGGAATTTTATTACTATTGGGCTTACCATTGGGGGCATTTGTTGAATTGGGGGATGAGTTCAAAACTGCAAAGAAAAAAATTAGAGGAGCCATTGCCTCAGCTGGACCATTAGCAAATTTAGTAATATTTTTAATATCCATCCCACTGCTATCTTTTAGCTATACACTACCAACAGAGTTAAAAATTGTTGATGTTAAAGAACCAGCATCAAAATTTTTACAAAAAGGAGATGTTATTTATGAAATTAACAATAAAAAAATAAAATCATTGGAGGACTTTAAAGAATTTGCCAAAACTATAAAGCCAAATAAAGAGTATGAGGTAAAAATTCTAAGAGATGAGAAAATATTGACTTACAAAATTGTTAGCTCAAAGGAGGGAAAACTTGGGATTATGGTATCTCCAAAGGGTAGTGTGGCATTATTTATAAACACTATCTATTGGACTTACTGGTTTAACTTTTTATTGGCTTTATTTAACCTACTTCCAGCTATGCCATTAGATGGTTTCCATGTATGGAATGCACTCCCAGAGTTATTTAAAGAGAGGAAACATAGATTCATTGTAAGGATGGGGGAAATATTGGAGATGTTTATAAATGAGAGGACATTAAATTCACTAACATTTTTAGTTTGGTGGATTGTTTTGGGTAGTATTTTATATTCAATGTGGTAAATATAAAATTTTTTGGTGGATAAGATGGATATTATTAACTTTTATATCTATGGTTTTGTTTCTCTTTTTATTACAATAGACCCAATTGGCTTAATTCCAATAGTTCATTCTCTAACATATCCTTATCCAAAAGAGCAGAGGGTAAAAATCATAAAAAAGGCAATAATATCATCAACAGTAGTTTTATTGCTATTTGCATTATTTGGTAATTATATATTTAGCTACTTTGGGATTACAATAGATGCGTTTAGAGTGGCTGGGGGGATTTTGCTATTTAAAATAGCTTGGGATATGCTTCACGCAGAAATTCCAAAAACAAAACATAAACCAGATGAAAAGATAGAACTTGAAGATATTGACAGCATTGTCTATGTCCCTCTCTCAATCCCGTTAATTTCTGGACCCGGAGCAATAACAACAACCATGATTTTAGTCAGCAAAGCACACAGCATTTTAGAGAAAAGTATTGTTATCCTTTCAATACTGTCAGCCATGCTTATCTCTGGGGTTATATTATCGTTATCTGACTTTATAATTAGGAGAGTTAATATTTACGGAATCAATGCATTTGTGAGAATTATGGGGTTGTTGTTGGTGGCTATTTCTGTCCAGATAGTATTTATTGGAATAGTTGGGTTGTATCAAAGCATTGGAATACAGTAAAATTTTAAAATTTTATTATTTGCTCTTTATTAATTTCTTTAACTCTTTCATCTTTGGTGGAAGTTTTTTCCATCTCCAAAAACCCCTCAAAATCTCATCCTCATCATAACCAAATCTCTTTAAAACTTCAACCCATTTATTAAATAACTCTGGATAAAGCTCTCTAACTCTAAAAAACTCAGCATTTAAAGCAGAAGGGCAGTTATAGCACCCAATCCTTTCAAATCCTTTATCATAGAGTTCATTGTAAATAATATCATTTAGGTATATCCAGCTCCATACATCAGTCCCTTTCCAATCCAATATTGGGAAGATATTTATTTGATTTTCAATAAACCCGCTTTTTCTTTCATAATTTAATTTTTCCCTTGCAAAACTTTCATATCTCCTTGAACCATCAACTGTATAAACCCTTTTATATTTGCTTAGATATTCCCTTAATGGCTCTAATTTGCAAACACTATTACACCATCTATAATCTTTGGTTGGAATGCCCTCTTTCTCCAAATATTCCCAAAAATCTTTACCTTTTAAAACAACTAAGTTTAAATTATACTTTTTAGCAAATTTTTTTACAAAGTTTATGGTATCTTTAAATTCTAAGCCAGTGTCTATAAATATAACTTCCAAATCGTCTATAACTTTGTTTGCCAATAAAGTGGAGACAGAAGAATCTTTTCCTCCACTAAAAGAAGCATTTATAACCCAATTTTTATCTTTACATTTTTCATAATATCTTTTTATAATTGATAATGACTTTTTCTCTAATTTTTCAATTCTATCCTTATTTTTCCTTAGGTAATCTTCAATCTTCTCAAATCTAAGCTCTTTTTTTAAAGTTAAGTCTTTAACTTTTATTGTATCTCCCTTCTTAACCGCTACACCAACATAATTTCCTATCTCTACTCCAACATAATCATTCTCATCGATATTTTTAAGTTCTTCGGGATTTTCAATTAAATCAATTGGGATTTTTTTGCCTTTTAACCTTCTCTTTGTTGGTTTTATTTTAATTTTTGGCTCTTCTATTAAATAATAAGAGGCATAAGGGTGAAATTTCCAATTTAAATCAATTAAATCAAATTCTAAGATGCCTATGCACTCTCCATTAACAAAAACTTTTTTTCTATAATCTAAGCCGCCAATCTTCTTTAAAATGATTGCTAAATCATAGGAAAAATTTTTATTAAGGAGTTTATTTAAAATATCTATTTCAAATTTTGAAGCAAATTTATCATCCATTCTAATCACCAAAATTTAATATGACCTTGTTATATTATCTTAATATCACATAATATATTATGAAAATACAAAAAATTTGTGAAACCATGGAAAATTGGGCAGAGTTGAAAAAAGGAGCCAAGGTATTGCAAAACAACAAAAACAATAAAATTTTAATAGTTACCCATATAGATACAGATGGATTAACATCAAGAGCTATTTTACAAAAATTGACTGAGAGATTAAACTTAGATGCTGATTTTATGTTTTTAAAGCAAATTACCATAGAGACAATAAACGACATTCCATTTAAAGATTATGATTTAATAATTTTTGCTGACTTAGGTAGTGGGCAATTAAAGATGATTAAAGAGAAATTAGATGAGCTAAATTTATCAGATAAAAGAGATAAAATTATTATTTTAGACCACCACCAACCAGAGGAGATAAAGGTTCCAAAAACCATAATCCATATAAATCCTCTAACAATAGGAAAAAGTGGAGCAGAAATTTGTGGAGCTGGTGTCTCATATTTATTTGCAAAAGCCATAAACGACGATTGGATTGATTTGGCTAAGTATGCTGTTTTGGGAGCTGTGGGGGATGTTCAAAACATTGAGGGGAAATTAATTGGTTTAAATAGAAAAATATTATGCGATGCAATTATGAATGGAGATATCAAAATAAAAACAGATTTGCAGATGTATGGTAGGCAGACAAGACCATTATTTGTGTCTATGAGATACTGGGCAGATGTGAGGACGGATTTATTAAACAACGATTCAAGAATAATAAAATACATCCAGGGCATCAATAAAAAGTATAACATTGAGATAAACCCAACTATGAAGTTAGCTGAGATTCCTTTTGAATATAAAAAGATTATTGGGAATGAGCTTTTAATAAAATGCTTAAAGTATGTCCCAAACCACTGGACGCCTTATATTCCAAAGGTTATATTTGGAGAGGTCTATGAATTTAGAAGGGAGGAATTTGGCTCCCCATTGAGAGATTTGGAGGAGTTTTCAACGTGTATAAATGCATGTTCAAGGTATGGGGATTATGAAACTGCCTTAAAGGTTTTAATGGGAGATAGGGATAAGTATTATAGAAAAATGCTTTCAAATTTAAGAAATCATAGAAAAAATTTGAGGGAGGCATTGGAGCATGTAAAGAATGATGTTGAGATAGTTCAAAAAGATAATTTCCAATACTTTGAGACGGATAAAATTATGCCAAATATCGTTGGAATTGTTGCTGGAATGAGCTACTCTATTGAAGAAGTGGATTGGATGAAGCCAATATTTGCAATATCTGAAACCGATAATGGTTATAAAATATCTGCAAGATGTCCAAAACTTTTATGTTTTGCTGATAATGTAAATTTGGCTAAGGCAATAAAATATGCCTCAGAAAAGGTTAATGG
>JAMOTQ010000122.1 GCA_027068365.1 Methanocaldococcus sp. | reverse complement strand
GTTAAATAGGCAGTTATCTTTCCAAGATTTGGGGCATATTGAGGATATTGAGCTTTTAATATTGCTGGCTCTTTCAGTGGAATACCTCCCCTATCATAAGGAGCCAGTGGTGTTTTTAGTGTTTGAGAGTGAGGGATTGGCTTGGGATAGAGTTGGTTTGGATTTAGGTAGTGAGGAGTTAGTAATCCAAACACAAAAATTAAAGCTAAGAACAAGGAGAATATTCTTGGGACAATCTCTGGCTTTGATAAATAATTCCAAATTTTACCAAGTTGTTTCATAAACATCCCTCCTATATCCTAAGTAAAATTATCACTCTTCATCATACTCTGTATTTAATATAATTGCTCTAACTAAGATTAAACTTAAAACTGCATTAACGGAAATAAATGTCATTAAAGCCAGTGCTTCATCATAAGCCAAGAATATTAGAGAAACGCCCACTGTTAGAACTTCAACGTTCATCATCCTTATGAATGGATTATCTACTTTTGGTCCAATAACTGTCCCAAAAATTCCAATAATTAACAGTAGGTAGCCAATATAGAGGATGTATTCAATAAACTCCATAAATATCCACCATTTTTATTTTGAAAGGACTGGAAGGTCTCTTCCATATTTTTTCTTTTTCTTTATCGTTGTGATGTATTTTAAATAACCAAGCAACAAAATTATAGTGCAAATTGGCTCACAAAGTGAAGATATTATAGCTATATCCAAGTAATAGCTTGAAACAATCAATCCAATCATCCCAACCTCCAATAAGGCAAACATAATAATTTTATTTATTGGATTTGTGTGCAATATAACTCCAATTCCTCCCAATATGCAACATATCCCAGATATTAATGGCAAAACTTCCAAATTTCCACCTATTCAATATCTTTTGCCTGTTCTATTGTATAAGCTATTGCATTAGAGGACAAAGTTGAGCATACAAAGTATGTTATTGCCACAATTCCCCCCATTGGGCTATCAACATACAAAGCAATCAATGCAGAAATGCAGAAGCTTAAACAGCAGAGATATAGTAATTTTCTTGCTCTACTTCTTGTTAAAAATATCCTAATAGCCATTAACAATGCTATAACTCCAATAATTATCTCAACTATGTCCATCATTCCCCTCTGTTCATCTTTTTAGCTATCTTCCCAAGTAATATAGAGGCATATTTATGCTCAAACCCTTGAATTGTGAATATTGCCAAAACCATCCCTGCAATGAAATACTTTGCCTCAATTATTGGACTTAGAAGATAGATGATAGCTGTTATTGTTAAAGCCCCAATAGTCCCAGCATATCCTGGGTCTGCACATAATCTATTACCTATCCAAACCAACAAAGCCGCTATAATCCCCCCTTCAACACCCATTAAATAGCTCATTATTGAAGCCAGCAATGTTCCTGCGGATGCATCTGGGGAACATACAATATTTCCCATGAAGTAGCCACCGTGAATATTTCCACCAATATCTCTAATTTTTTCTCCTATTGTCTTAGCTCCCAAGACACCTGGCTTTTCTGGCAATCCAAAGTATGTATCAATGAGAACAAAGTTAAGCCAGCATATAATTCCAGCAACAACAACTTTTATAATTTCAACAATCTCCATTATGGCTCACCAAATAATTTATCTGAATATTTTGACAACAAAGCTCCAAATAATCCAGCAAAAACTGCCAAAACAATATAATTTCCAAATAAATTTCTAAATATTGCCTCAATACCCAAAGCTAATATTGGTGTGGGGAATATGATAGACGTCTGAAAACTAAATCTTACTGGCTTTTCTTTTGGAATTAATGGAAGCTTTAATATTAATGCAACAATCAATGATATTATTAAAGATGTAAGATATAGAATTGCAATATCTCCCACTTTATCACCAATAATGAATTATAACACAATCTTTATTTGTTGAATAAATTGGTGGAACCTCTTCTTTTGGAAATACTTGGACAATAACTTTCTTTCCAGTTTTTTTCATAAATTTTTTTTCCAATCTCCTAACATCCGAGCAATCTAAAAATATCTCAACATATTTATTGTCAAGATGCCTTCCTATAACTCTTATTCTACCTCTTGATAGCTCTATTTTTTCAATATCAATAACTTTTAATCTGTTTTTCATTTCATTTAATAAACTTTCTTTACTTATAATCAATACAGGATAACATTCAATAGTCCTTATGTATCTTTTATCACCTCTTTCAATAATCTCATAAACAAAATCTGCAAATGTGTCCTCAAACTTTAAAAGGGAGAGAGTGTCTAAAAGTTCAATAATTGGGTCTTCAACATTATTGGATGAAAAACACTTTAATAAGCCAAGAGTTACAGCAGTTGCTATAAGTTTAGTTGCTTGCCTTTTCCCTTTCTCTAACATGCTAAGATGTGACTGGCTAATACCACTCTCCTTCGCTAATTTTGACTGAGTAATTTTTAGTTTTTCTCTAAATGCCTGAATGTATTGTGGATTTAACAATATGGCTCTTTCAATAATCTCCAACTTTTTATACATGTTCTCACTGATGTTAATACAAATAAATATGTGGGAAAATATTTTCCTGTATTTTTCATAATCAATCATTATATTATCGCTCTGGAATAACTTTATTCCTTAGGAAATATATAAAAGTTACCTACAAAAAATAAGCCAAAAAGTTTATATACTATATTGATTAAAAGTTCCCATGGGTGAGAGTATGGAAAATGTGCAAAGGTTGGACTGTCCAGTATGTGGTGGAAAAGGGACTTTTATAATAACAACCCACCAGATAGACATACCTTACTTTGGACCTGTATTAGAAACAACCATGATTTGTGAAAAATGCAATTTTAGAAGGAGTGATGTCTTTCCATTAGAAGTTAGAGAACCAAAAAAGTATAAATTAAAAATTAAAAATGAGAAAGATTTAAATAAAAGAGTTGTTAGGAGTTCATCTGCTTATATACAAATTCCAGAGCTTGGAGTTGAAATTAAACCCGGTCCATTAGCTGAGGGATTCGTTAGCAATGTTGAGGGTGTTTTAAATAGGGTTGATAATATATTACAAACTTTAATTAGATGGGCTGAGACAGAGGAGCAGAAGAAGAAAGCCGAAGAGCTTAGAGAGAGGATAAATAAATTAAAAGAAGGAAAAGATGAAGCAACTCTAATATTAATAGACCCATTAGGGCATAGTGCAATCATTGGGGAGGGTGTTGAAGAAGAAATACTGAGCGAAGAAGAAATAGAAAAATTAAAAGAAGGAATAACCATTATTGATTTAGATAAAGATAAAAATAAAAAATAATGGCTCAGTTCGGGTAAGTTTCATCATAAATCAGCTAACCCTCTTTTCATCATTGCCATTTTATATATTTGGTTTTAAGTTTTTAATAATTTTTATTATCATAAGGAGTATATAAAATCTATAAGGTTTTTATTTTATTGATGGCAAAAATTATTATAGCAATAAATGAGGATGGTGAAACCTTGTATAAAAAAATAGTCATTCCAACCGATGGCTCAGACGTGTCATTTGAAGCCGCGAAGCATGCTGTTAATATAGCCAAAAAATTTGATGCCGAACTTTATGCAATATACGTTGTTGATGTATCTCCTTTTGTTGGACTACCAGCAGAAGGTAGTTGGGAGCTAATAAGTGAGCTTTTAAAAGAGGAAGGAAATGAGGCGTTAAAAAAGGTTAAAAAATTAGCCGAAGAAAATGAGGTAAATATTCACACCGAAATATTGGAAGGAGTCCCTGCAAAAGAGATTGTTGAATTTGCTGAAAAGAAAAAAGCAGATTTGATTGTTATGGGAACTACTGGAAAAACAGGATTAGAGAGAATATTATTGGGTAGCGTTGCTGAAAGAGTTATTAAAAATGCACACTGTCCAGTTTTAGTAGTTAAAAAATCAAAAAAAGAATAATTATAATAAATCCTTAAAGTATTTTAAAAGTGATGGTTTTTTTGTTATTATTCTTTTAACAAACTTTTTTAAGTCAATACCATCTAAACTCTCTCCCAATGCCTCTGCCAAAGCATCCAACTCATCATCACTCATTTTTTCCAATATTTTTCTATATTTTAGATGATTCATTAAATACTCATAATGCTTTTCTTTCCATCTTGTCTCATATTCTTTTAAAGTATTTTCACTCCAATCATTTAATTTTACTGCTTTACTTGCTACTTCCCCAGCCATTAAACCACAATCCATAGCTAAATAAATCCCTCCACCAGTCAATGGGCTTATCTGCCCAGCGGCATCCCCAACAACCAAAACCCCATCGGTATAGGTTTTTTCTATCGGTCCAGAAACAGGAGCTCCACCAACTTTAAATTCTATTGGAGTAGCATCCTTTAACCTATCCTTAGCCATCCCATTCTCTATAAATTCCTCTAAATAATCTATTGCTTTCTTTTTCTTATCTCTAACTCCTAAGCCAACATTTGCTGTCTCTCCTTTAGGGAATATCCAAACATAGCCGCCTTTTGCTATCTCATTACCAAAATAAAATTCCATCATATTTTTATTCAGCAGTTTAACATTAGCCATTTCATATTCAGCACAAGAACAAACTTCTAATGGCTTTTTCTTTGACTTTAAACCGGCGTATTCAGCTATATTACTCTCAACCCCATCAGCCGCTATAACAATTTTAGTTTTTATAGCATACTCCTCTCCCAAAAACTCAACTATAACATTCCAATAATCCCCATCTCTTTCCAAACCAATAGCTGTTGTTTTCACAGCTATCTTAGCCCCTTTTTTAGCCGCCCTTATAGCTAAATATTTATCAAAAATCTTTCTCTCAACCACATAACCCTGAGCTTTACCTTGAGTTACAATAACCTTTTTCCCAGAAGGAGAAAATAAAATTCCTCCTTTAATAATATT
>JAMOTQ010000121.1 GCA_027068365.1 Methanocaldococcus sp. | reverse complement strand
TATACATCTCTCTATTTTTAAATTTAATTCTTTTGATAGATAGTTTGCTATATCTTTAACAATCTCCGAATTGTCATCATTCCAAATAATAATTGTTCCATCTTCCTCTCCCGGTCTTTCAATCTGAATTATTGGTTTGTTTAAATTAGCTCTCTCTATAACAATTTTTCCAAATGTATGCCCAGTAATTTTTGACTTTCCATAGTTCATTAAAATTAATACATCATTATCAGCCAATTTTTTTAATGATTGAGATGGCATTAACTTTTCAGATATGTCAATAATATCCTGTAAGTTGTTGTCTATAACAGCCACTCTTCCCATGGTGCCTCCTAATTTAGCTTTAACTTCCCCAAACTTTTTTAATAAATTTATAATTTTTAATGCGTAGCCGCTGTCTATAATCTCTGGTCCATGAATAACAACGCCAATTTTCATAGTCCCACTTTAAGCAAATTATTAAATCCTTTCTTTGGGAAAATTATAGAATATTTCCTCTCATATACGAAACATTAATATTAGATTTTAAAATTTATTGTCTTTTATGTTTCCATCTCCACAGTCCTTTTTTTATCCAATCCTCTCCTAAATTATGTTTTTCAGCATATTCTTTTAAAACTCTCTCCCATTTTTCCCATAACTCTGGAAACTCCCTCTTTATTTTATTTATTTCCCCCATCTCCATTGCTGGACACATAAAGCAACCAATTCTATCAAAACCTTTCTCATACAATTTATTGTAAGGGGCTTTTTCCCTCAATAAATATATCCAAACATGCAAAGAACTCCAATGGAATATTGGAAGGGCATTTATCTGCTTTTTAATGTAAGTGTTTCTATAAATCATCTTTTTATTTGCCCTATTAAAGCTCTCATACTTCCTAATTCCAACGAAGGATAAAACATCATCCTCATAGTTCTCTTCAATAAACTTTTTTAATGGCTCTAACTTGCATATTTCAGAACACCACCTATAATCTCTTGCTGGAATACCATACTCTTTAACTTTCTCCCAGAAATTCTCTCCTTTTAATTTAATTATTTTAATGTTATAATGCTTTTCAACATCTTCAACATTTTTTAATGTCTCTTCAAACTCTAAACCAGTGTCTATAAAAACAACATCTATATCTTTCCCCAATGCCTTTAATGTTAATATTAAAGTGGCTAAGCTATCCTTTCCACCAGAAAAAGCCACTATAACTGGTTTTTTAAGTTTTTCATAGGTATTTTTTATAAATCCAATGGAATTCCTCTCATAATTATTAATAACATCTTCATTTGCCCTAATCATTAAATCAAATGCATCCTCTAAGCTACCATATACCTTTTCAACTTTATAACCATTTTCATCGTCCCTAATAAAGAACCTAACCTTAACTACTTTTCCCTTTTCCATGTTTTTTATATCTTCCGAAGAAACAGCAGATATACCAACACCAACAACTCTGTTATTTTCATCAACTATTATCACATCATCTTTCTCCTCAATATCATCAGTAAAATCAACTATCCCCGGTCTTAGGATAGAACCCTTTTTATTCTTTAAAATCTCTACAACATCATCCTTTATTTTAATTATCTTTTTGTAAGCTCCTTTTTCCATTAAATCCCTTGCACCACTTAGCTTTAATTTAACTTTCCATCTCCCCTTATCCTCATCAAAATACAATAAATATTTAACTTCACCATCAACTATAACCTCATAACTCTCCTCATTTCCAGGAAGTTTATTTAATAAAATTATTTTCCCATTTAATACATTTTTAGCCCCAAAGTTTTCCTCTAAAATGTTGTTTATAAAATCAACATCATACTGAAAACCCAACCTTGGGTCTCCTGGTGGGGTTATCTTTACTTCCTCAGCTTTTGAACCACAAACTTTACAAACCTTTCCCAATAATGGAATGTTACAATTTTTACACCACTTTAAATGTATTTTCCCGATGTATGTTTTCATCTTTCCCCTCCTAAATGAGAAAACTTTTATATATGAAGATAAGAGAGATTTTATAAAATATACATTTAGGTGATTATTTTGGATATTTCACAATTTATCCCAGATATAGGTAGTGGGTTTGTTATTGGCTTTGTTATTGGATGGGCTGTAAAAAAAGCTATAAAGATAGTTGCATTCTTAATAGGGGTTTATATATTATCCCTTTTATATTTGGCTAAAATAGGAGTTATTAGTATAAATAAAGAGGCATTTTCAGCATTGCTTGGAAATGTTGAAAACTCAATATTGGTCTTTGGAGACAAAATTATTGGACTCATCCATTCATTTTCGTTTGGAACATCATTCCTTGTTGGTTTTGGATTAGGATTTAAAAAAGGATAAATTATAAAAATTTTAAAAATTTTATTAATTTTTATTAAATCTCTCTTACTTTTTATTTTTATTTTTCCAACTCTACAACATCAACTGGCTCCAATGGAATATTTTTTAAGACCTTTCCAATTGTTGCCTTGGCTATTCTTATAGCATGTTCTGGACTTTCAGCATTAAAGACCTTCATAGATAATAAAACACCAACTAAGGCAGTTCTTGCTACAACCAATACGCAATCCACTAACTCTCCACATTTTGGACAGATAGTTAATCCAATATCTATATCTACATAGTTCAATCCTTCTTTATTCAACATCTTTCCAATTTGAGATATAGTAACGCTTATAGCATCTTCTACATCATCTACATTTCTCACAATATACGCTGCCTGTAAAGTCACATGATAATTCGGCATCTTCTCTCACCAACTACTAAAAATCTCGTTTTATCTAAAACTACAATTTTTATTAATTACCTTACTTACTACCTTTACTATTATTTAAAGTTATTGCTTAATTAAGTTTTAAATATTTATATCCCCTACTAATTTTAAAAATATTTTAAAAAATTTTGGTGAGATAATGATGAAGAGGATAGAAAAGGCAGAGATTTTAATGGAAGCATTACCTTTTATTCAAAAATTTTATAACAAGACATTCATTATAAAGTACGGTGGGCATGCGATGATTGATAAAAATGCGAAAAACTGGACAGCTCAGGATATTGTTTTATTAAAATATGTGGGTATAAATCCCGTTGTTGTTCATGGTGGAGGTCCAGAAATCAACAAAGCAATGGAAAAAATGGGGAAGAAACCAGAGTTTGTTCATGGGTTAAGGGTTACGGATGAAGAGACACTGGATATTGTTGAAATGGTCTTAGCTGGGAAGATTAATGGGGACATTGTTTCAAAATTATCAAAATATGGAGGAAAGGCAGTTGGATTATCTGGAAAGTCAGGAAGGATAATTTTAGCAAAGAAAAAATTAAAGAAGATAAAAACTGAAAAAGGAGAGGAGATAGAGATTGATTTAGGTAGAGTAGGGGAGACAGTAGAGGTTAATACTGAACTCTTAGAGATTTTAATAAATAACGGCTACATTCCAGTTGTATCACCAATTGGTTTGGATGAAAAGGGAGAGGCATATAATTTAAATGCCGATACAGTTGCTGGGGATATAGCAGGAGCTTTAAAGGCAGAGAAATTAATTTTAATAACTGATGTTGATGGAATAATGGATGATGTAAATAATCCAGAAACATTGCATAGGAAATTAACTGCCTCAGAGCTAAAAGAGATGATTGAAGATGGAAGAATAAAGGGAGGGATGATTCCAAAGGCGGAAAGTGCCTTATATGCATTAGAGCATGGAGTTAAAAGCGTTCATATAATAAATGGAAAGATTCCTCATGCTTTGTTGTTGGAGATATTTACAGAGGAGGGTATTGGAACGATGATAACAAGGGATTAAACTTTTTATATTATAAACTACTTAATAATTAAAATAAGACAAATAAGGAGATAACTATGCTCAATATAAACAAAGAAATAGCACAAATAGAAACTGAATTGAATGAATTAAAAAAATTGAGAGATGAAATCTCTGAAAGAATTGAAAAAGTAGAGATAAAGTTATTAAAATTGAAGGCATTAACTATTCCAGAGGAAGAGTTTGAAGAGGATTATGAAGAAATCATAGAAGATGTTAAAAAATCTTTGGATAAAAAAGAGACTATGCCAGCAGATGAGTTATTGAAAGAATTGGGATTATTATGAAGTTTAACGTTGAGATACATAAAAGAGTTTTAATAGATTTAAAGGATTTACCTCCCTCAAACTTAAAGAAGTTTAAAGAACTAATAGAAACATTAAAAAGTAACCCTATCCCAAAAGAAAAATTTGACATTAAAAGATTAAAAGGTAGCGATGACGTTTATAGGGTTAGAATTGGAAAATTTAGGTTCAATATGTTGTTTTATGGGATGAGAAAATAATAGTAATTAGAAAGATAAGTAGAAGAGAAGGAGCTTATAAAAATCCCTAAGCTATTAAAACTTCTATTATCTACATTTTTATATCTCTTTTTTATAGTTCTTTTCAAAATATTTTAGGATACATAAGGCACTGATGAACTCCTTCCTAATGGAAGGAGTTCAAACTTCCTTAATAAATTTTATTCACTTTTGAAAAGAACTATAATTTCAAAATAAAAAAACACTTGGCTGATACGTATGATTATTCTCTTAGATTTAAATGGGACAATAGCTACTGATGGAAAGATAAAAGAAGGGGTTAAAGAGAGATTGTCTATGTTAAAAGAAAAAGCTGAAATATATATTTTGTCAGCAGATACCTTTGGAACTTTGGACGATATAGCAAATGATTTGAACGTCAAAGGTATGAGAGTAGATAAAGAAAGGTATGGTAGTGAGAAGATAGCAAAATTAAAAATCTTAGAGAACTTAAAAAAAGAAAATCCTAATAAAAAAATTATAGCCATAGGAAATGGGAATAATGATGAACTGCTATTAAAAAATGCTGATTTGGGAATTTGTGTTATTGGTGATGAAGGAGCTTGGACAAAGACATTATTAAGCTCTGATATAGTTGTTAAGGATATAATTGATGCTCTTGATTTGCTATTAAAGGAAAATAG
>JAMOTQ010000120.1 GCA_027068365.1 Methanocaldococcus sp. | reverse complement strand
TTCTCAAATGCAATCATTGCACTTAGAACTTTTTCATCTTCAAATGGCTTTCCTTGGATTTGCAAACCAACTGGAATTCCATTTATATCCCCACATGGGACAACCCCAGCACACAAACCGCAGATATTAGCTGGGACTGTTAAAACATCATAACTATACATTTCCATTGGTGTTAATTTTTCACCCAATTTGTGTGGCAATTTAGGAACTGTCGCTCCCACTATGATATCAACATCTTTCATAATCTTAATCATCTCATTTTTCATTAAATTTCTTGCTCTTAAAGCGTTTTTGTAGTATTTACCACTGTATTCTTTTTGACTAATCATTGAACCAATCATAATCCTCCTTAAAACCTCCTCTCCACAAACTTCCTCTATTTTATAACCATACCTCCTCCCATCGTACCTCCTTGTTGCAGAGAAAAACTCAACATAGTTAATTAAATAGTAAGTTGGTAGAGCCAACTCAACATACTTATAATTTAATTCAACAATCTCACAGCCCAAATCTTTAAAGACCTCAATACCTTCCTCTATCTTATCTCTTATCTTCTCATCGGCAACATCCATAAACTCCTTAACAACTCCAACTTTAAAGCCCTTAATATCCCTCTGCTCAAATTGTTTTGTTTCTACTGTTGTTGTGTCTCTTAAATCTTTCCCTTTAATTACATTTGTTAATAATAATGCATCCTCAGCTGTTTTTGTTAAAGGGCCGATTTGGTCAAAACTCATTGCTAAATCACACAAACCGTACCTGCTAACAACCCCATAGCTTGGCTTAAATCCTACAACCCCACAATGTGAAGCTGGATTTCTAATACTCCCTCCTGTATCACTACCTAAAGCCATATCGCATAAATCAGCGGCAACAGCGGCGGCACTTCCTGAACTACTTCCTCCTGGAATTCTATCCTTTGCCTTAGGATTTTTTGTAGGTCCAAAGTAAGAGGTTTCTCCACTACTTCCACAGGCAAACTCGTCCATGTTTGCTATTCCTATTATTAATCCACCGTTTTCTTTAATTTTTTGTATAACAGTAGCATCATAAGGAGCTATGTAATTTTCTAATGTTTTTGAGGCACAGGATATTGTATAGCCCTCAACATTTATGTTTGCTTTAACAGCAATAATCTTTCCATATAATGGCTTTTTCTTAGCTTTTTCATCTTTTTCTAATTTTTTTGCTTCCTCCAAAACTTTTTCTGGTTTTACTTCAATTAGAGCATTAATATCCTTGTTAATTTTTTCTATTCTATCTAAATACTCTTCAACTCTCTCAACAATCATCTCATCACCGTAAATTTTTTGGTTATAATATTAACTTATGTTTATTTATTTTTTGTTATTCCATCCCTTCTAATATTCTTATTTCTTTTTCAACATCTACATCACTAACCCGTCTAACAACCATAATTAACTCATCATTTTCTACCCTAACATTCCCATACAAAACAAACTCTTCCCCTAAAATCTCTTCTTCTACCATACCCATAGTTATGTTTTTTAACTCCTCTCTACTCATCTTTAACATCTTCTCAACTCTTCTATCATAAGCTCTACATAACAATGTCCCAGTTCCATCATCTACAATAAAATTTAATCTCAAAATCTCTTCTGGCTCAACATCTCCACAAACCGGGCAGTTATAAACTCCATCAATCTCCTCAACTCTCTTTTTACAATTTGGACATAGATAAAGGAAAAGGTTATCATTCAATATCTTAACAACAGCTCCTCTAACTTCAACTGCTTCTCCATCTTCAATATCTGCTATAAACTTTCTATTAATTTTTACCTCAACCCCTTCTGGATTTATAATTATCTTCCCATACTTCCCAAGAACTAAATCTATATAATCCCCTCTCTCCTTGGCATATGCATGTAAAATTTCTACAATATCTCCCTCTTTAACATCTAACTCAGCCAAATCATCCCATAAACTCAACCTTATTCTTCCAGTTCCATCCTCTAAAATTAAATTTCTTACTTTTCTAACCTTATCTTCAAATTCAATTTCATTAACTCCATAGTCCTCAACAACTTGGGCAGTTAGATTTATATCATTCCAATCAGCATCTTTGTTATAGATATCTTCAATTTTGCAATATTTTAACTCATACTCTGGAGCTTCAATGTTTTCATCTTTAACAATTTCAGTATCAGCAGTAGCAATTAAATCAGCTCTTTTATTACCTTCCCTGTCATAATAAGTTTTTACTCTACAATTAGTTATTCTAACTAAGTCCCCTTCTTTTATATTCTCCAATAAAGCAGTTTTACCTCTCCAAAATGAAACTCTAACTCTACCAGTGCCATTATCTAATAAAAGCTCCTGAACCTTTGCTACCTCCCCATTTAAATCTACACTCCTTTTATTACTTATGGCTATAACCCTACCTTTAACGCTCACCAATTCTCCATCTTCATATTTTGGTAAATCCCCAATATTTACCTCCTCACTTTCTACCTTTTCTCCTTTTTTCAATATCTCAACATTACCTGCTGTGCATTCTAAACCGCCATAATATCCCTTCCTTATATAACCCCTAACTCTTACATAGTCCCCTCTACTAACATCAATATCTGTTAAATCATCCCATAATGTAACCCTTATACTTCCTGTTTCATCCTTAACAATAAATGATTTTAATCTTCCTAAACTACCATCTGCCTTTTTAAATTCTTTAATTGGGAGAGATGAAATAACTTCCCCTTCAAATGTTGCAGTCATTCCAGGGCTTAGTTCCCCTATATCATATACATCTTTAATTTTTGGAAGTTCGCCTTCATAGTTTTCCAATTTTTCAATCTTTGTTTCTGATGTTGAGCTAAGCTCTAATCTATCACTCCACTTTCTTGCCCTTGCTCTTTTTATTTTTAATATATCCCCAATTTTAATGTCCATCTCAGCTAAATCATCCCACAAAGTCATTCCAATTGTCCCTGTCTTGTCAGCTATAACTATTCTTCTATACTTCCCTTCAGTTCCATCCTTCCTTTTGAATGTTTTTACATCAGAAACATCTGTAACAATACCAGTTATTTCAACATTTATCTGCCCTTCTTCAATATCTTTGATTGAAAACTCCTCTACTTCCTTTTTATCAATATCAATGCCATGTTCTTTTGCAATCATCATTAAAGCGGCATCCTTCAACAATATTCCTCCAAATTCTTTAATCTTTTCTTTAATCATTTCATCCAATTCTTCTTCACTAATACTTAATGCTTCAGCAACCTTCTTTTTAAGTTTTTTAAATCTCTCATAATCTCCTATCATAAATTATCACCAGGATTGATTTCTTTTATAGTTCTTTTCAAAATATTTTGAAATACATAAGGCACTGATGAACTCCTTCCATTAGGAAGGAGTTCAAATTTCCTTAATAAATTTTATTCACTTTTGAAAAGAACTATAATTTTATGAGCCATGAACAAACTTTGCATAAATCTCCACTACATGGATAACCACACATCTCACACCTTCTAATTTCTTCCTTAACATTTAAATATTTTAAAAGTTTTTCATAACCTCTCAATATACTAAACTTAACTCCCGGCTTTTCTTCCTCCAAAATTTCAATTACTTTTTTTATTCTATGTCTATAAGAGAGGGAAGAGTAAGGGCATGGCTCTTTTTGATATTTTATATTGTTTATTTCAGCATACAACTTAACTTCTTCTTCAGGGATTAATTTTAAAGGTTTAATTCTCTTAACAAATCCCTCTCCTTCAAATTCTTTACCAAACTGGATAATATTTTTTATATTACCCTCAACATAATTCATTAAAATTGTTTGGCAAAAATCATCTAAGTTGTGTCCTATTGCTAAATAATCACAACCCTCTTTTAAAGCATATTTATTTAACAAATATCTTCTAACTACTCCACAAAAAGAGCAGGGTTTTCCTATATTTAACTTACTTAAATAGTTATTTTTTACTATCTCATCCAATGTATAACCAATTTCATCCTCAAATTTTATAATCTTTAAATCTAATTTATGCTTTTCACAAAACTCTTCAACATATCTCTTTGCTATATTTCTAAAACCTTCTATGCCTTCATCAACAAAAAAACAAATTAGTTTGGCGTTTGGAATATATTTAAATAATTTTTTCAAAATATATGCCATAACTAAGCTATCTTTTCCTCCACTAATTCCAATGCCTATTCTAACATTGTTTCTTATAATATCTTTTCCTAGGACCTTTTTAACCCTCCTCTCAACGTCTTTTTTAAAGCATTCTTTACATAAATATTTGTTTGAGTATCTTTGATAATAAATTGCCTCATTTCCACAACTACACTGCATGATTTCCCTCAAATTAATTTAATCATGCGAAAATTTAATTATATATATTATTAAATGAATACAATTAAAAAGTATATATATCCTTAATAATAAAAATAATTAATGCCATTAGGATAAAAATGTGGGGGCATATTTATGGAAAAATGGATACTAAAAAAATCCGCCATTTGCTTTAATTGTAAGGAAGAGGCGGACCAAATAATAGAGATTTATACAAATCAGGCATTTGTTAAATGTTCCAATTGTGGGGCTACAAGATATTATATTTTAAGGAGGGTGGGAATTGAAGATGAGAGTATAATTGAAGATGAAAAAAAGAAAAAGCATAAGTATGATCCATGGTTTTTGGAAAAAACTGCTGTTTGCTTTAACTGTAAAATGGAGGCAATACAAGATATTGTTATAACTGAAACCAAGCTGATTGTTAGGTGTAGAAACTGCGGATTTACAAGGGTTTATCAATTCCATATATTGGAAATTCCAGAAGAATAATTGTGCATATCAATGCCACAAATATAAATAAAAACAAAAGGTTTATATAGAACTTCAACGGTATATTATTCATGACGAGGCAATTATTACCAAAAAATAAAAAATAAAACTATAAAATGGAGGGATTTTCATGGTTAAAGAGTTAAAAGTTGCAGAAGCATATCAAGGAGATGTAGGGAGGGGTATTGCAAGAATAGACCCATACACAATGGATGAACTTGGATTAAAGCCCGGAGATGTCATTGAAATTGAAGGTCCAAAAGGAAAAGCTTATGCTATTGTATATAGAGGTTTCTTAGAAGATGCTGGAAAAGGAATTATAAGAATTGATGGTTATTTAAGGCAGAATGCTGGTGTAGCAATTGGAGATAGAGTAAAAGTTAAGAAAGTAGAGATTAAAGAAGCTAAGAAGGTAGTTTTAGCTCCAACTCAGCCAATTAGATTTGGACCAGGATTTGAGGACTTTGTTAAGAGAAAGATATTAGGGCAAGTGTTAAGCAAAGGTTCAAAGGTTACTATCGGAGTTTTAGGGACTGCCTTAACATTTGTTGTTGTTAGCACAACACCAGCAGGACCAGTTAGAGTAACAGAATTTACACATGTTGAATTAAAAGAAGAACCAGTTAGTGAAATCAAAGAAACTAACATTCCAGATGTTACATATGAAGATATCGGTGGTTTGAAAGAGGAAGTTAAAAAAGTTAGAGAAATGATAGAACTTCCAATGAGACACCCAGAGTTATTTGAAAAGTTAGGAATTGAACCACCAAAAGGTGTTTTATTAGCAGGACCACCAGGAACTGGTAAAACATTGTTGGCTAAGGCAGTAGCTAACGAGGCAGGAGCAAACTTCTACGTTATAAATGGACCAGAAATAATGAGTAAGTATGTTGGGGAAACAGAGGAAAATCTAAGAAAGATATTTGAAGAGGCAGAGGAGAATGCTCCAAGTATAATATTCATTGATGAAATCGACGCTATAGCACCAAAGAGGGA
>JAMOTQ010000119.1 GCA_027068365.1 Methanocaldococcus sp. | reverse complement strand
CAGAAATAATGAGTAAGTATGTTGGGGAAACAGAGGAAAATCTAAGAAAGATATTTGAAGAGGCAGAGGAGAATGCTCCAAGTATAATATTCATTGATGAAATCGACGCTATAGCACCAAAGAGGGACGAGGCATCAGGAGAAGTTGAGAGAAGATTAGTGGCTCAACTTTTAACCTTAATGGATGGATTGAAGGGAAGGGGACAAGTTGTTGTCATTGGTGCAACAAATAGACCAAACGCATTAGACCCTGCATTAAGAAGACCTGGAAGATTTGATAGGGAGATTGTTATTGGAGTTCCAGATAGAGAAGGTAGGAAGGAAATATTACAAATACACACAAGAAACATGCCATTAGCTGAGGATGTTGATTTAGATTACTTAGCAGATGTAACACACGGGTTTGTTGGAGCTGATTTAGCGGCTTTATGTAAAGAGGCGGCAATGAGGGCTTTGAGAAGGGTCTTACCAAGCATTGACTTAGAGGCAGAAGAGATTCCAAAAGAGGTCTTAGATAACTTAAAAGTCACAATGGATGACTTCAAAGAGGCATTGAAAGATGTTGAACCATCAGCAATGAGAGAGGTCTTAGTTGAAGTTCCAAACGTTAAGTGGGAAGATATTGGTGGCTTAGAAGAGGTTAAGCAGGAGTTAAGAGAGGCAGTTGAATGGCCATTGAAAGCTAAAGAAGTGTTTGAGAAGATAGGAGTTAGACCGCCAAAAGGTGTCTTATTGTTTGGACCACCAGGAACTGGTAAAACATTGTTGGCTAAGGCAGTAGCTAACGAAAGTGGGGCAAACTTCATAAGCGTTAAAGGTCCAGAGATATTTAGCAAGTGGGTAGGGGAAAGTGAGAAGGCAATAAGAGAGATATTTAGAAAAGCAAGGCAGTCAGCACCATGTATAATATTCTTCGATGAAATCGATGCTATAGCACCAAAGAGAGGGAGAGATTTAAGTTCAGCAGTTACTGATAAAGTTGTCAACCAATTATTAACTGAATTGGATGGGATGGAGGAGCCAAAGGATGTTGTTGTTATAGCAGCAACAAACAGACCAGATATCATTGACTCAGCTTTATTGAGACCGGGAAGATTAGATAGGGTTATATTAGTTCCAGTTCCAGATGAAAAGGCAAGATTAGACATCTTTAAGATACACACAAGAGGTATGAACTTAGACGAAGATGTTGATTTAGAAGAGTTGGCTAAGAAAACTGAGGGCTATACAGGGGCTGATATTGAGGCATTGTGTAGAGAAGCGGCAATGTTAGCAGTTAGGGAGAGTATAGGAAAACCATGGGGAATTGAAACAGCTTTAAGAGAGTTGATTAATTACTTACAGAGCATTTCAGGAACATTTAGAGCTGCTGCAGTAGAATTAAACAGCGTCATTAAAGCTACAAAAGAGAGAGAGTCAGCTGAAGCAGGAGAGTTCAGTGAGTTAAAGAATGCTATTGAAAAGATAATTAGCGTTTTATCACCAGCTAAGGAGAAAATTGAGGCAGTAGAGAAGGAAATTGACAACTTCCTCGAAATTATAAACAAAGAGGACTTGAAACCATCAGAAAAAGATGAAGCTAATAAATTGGCAAAATACTTAAAAGACATATTAGGCAAGTTAAAAGAAATGATTGACAACATATACGAGTTAGAAAACAAGCTAAATACTTTGAAAGGAGAGGTTTCAGCTGAGGAGATTGATGAGATAATTAAAACAACACAGAATATATTGCAAAGATTCACAACATCATTGGATGAGCTCAAGAATATATTGAAAGATATTGAAAGTATAAGGTTGAAAGTTTCAACAAAAGATGTCAAAATTAAGAAAGAACACTTCATGAAAGCTCTTGAAAAGATTAAGCCATCAGTAAGTAAAGAAGACATGAGAATTTATGAAAAATTAGCTCAGGAATATGGAAGAGCCACATCAGTAGAAAAGAAGAAAGAAGAGGGTAAAGAGGTAATCTAAATCCCTAATCTTTATCTTTCAATTTTCTTTTTTTATTTTTATTTTATAATAAGTTTTATATCACAAACAATAATTATAAACTCATTTTTAATGTTTGCTCATTAATAATTTACAGCCCTTGAAGTGATATTTTATGTTTTTACCAACTACTAAGGAAGAGATGGACGAATGGGGTTGGGAGGAGTTAGATGTCATTATTGTTACTGGGGATGCTTATGTAGACCACTATCTATTTGGAGCTTCTGTTGTTGGGAGATATTTGGTAGAGCACGGTTATAGAGTTGGCATTATAGCTCAGCCAGATTGGAAAAGTTTAGATGATATAAAGAGGTTGGGAAAACCAAATTACTTTTTTGCTGTAACCGCTGGGAATTTAGACAGCATGTTGGCTCACTATACTCCTCAAAAGAGGTTGAGAGATTTTGATTCAATGTCCAATGAAGGGATAAGAAAGAGACCGGATAGGGCTACGATTGTTTATACTAATTTAATAAAGAGGGCATTTAAAAATGTCCCAATAGCTCTTGGAGGGATTGAAGCATCTTTAAGAAGATTTTCTCACTATGATTATTGGGATAATAAAGTTAGGAAGAGTGTTTTAATTGATTCAAAGGCGGATATTTTAATGTATGGGATGGGAGAGAAAAGCATTTTAGCAATAACCAGAGCATTGGAAAGTGGAGAGAACATAAAGGATTTAGAAATAAATGGGACTGTAATTAGGGCTAATAGAAAAAAGTTGGAGGATATAAAGGAGAGGTATGAGGTTAAAGAGCTACCTTCTCATGAAGAAGTTGTAAATAGCAAAGAAAAATATGCGGAGATGCACAAAAAATTGATGACAATGGATAAAGTTATCTACCAAAAAGTTGGGAATCAATATTTAATTCAATTTCCACCAATTTATCTAACTGAAAAGGAAATGGATAAGATTTATGAAATGCCATTTGAAAGAAAAGCTCATCCTTCCTATTCTTTTGTTCCGGGAATTGTTCCAGTTCAATTTTCAGTTGTAACACATAGGGGATGTTTTGGTGGCTGTTCTTTTTGCTCAATACTACATCATCAAGGTAAGGTTATCCAAAATAGAAGTGAGAGGAGCATTTTAAAGGAAGTTAGGAAGTTGTTAAATCATGAGGATTTTAAAGGAGTTATTCAAGATGTTGGAGCTCCAACGGCGAATATGTATAGAATGGGATGTAAAAAAGGTTTAGCAGATAGATGTCCAAAAAATTGTCTCTATCCAAAACCGTGTGAGAATTTAATCATAAATCATAAGCCGTTAATTAAACTATATAGAAAAATTAGGGATATTGTTGGAGATGAAGTTAGAGTTTATGTTAGAAGTGGGGTTAGATACGATTTAATAATGTATGATGAGAAATATGGAGAGGAGTATTTAAAAGAACTTTCTAAATATCATGTCTCTGGAAGATTGAAAGTAGCTCCTGAGCATGCATCTAAAAAGGTATGTAAAGCAATTCAAAAACCTGATGGAAGATTATTTAAAAAATTTTTAGAGAAATATAGAAAGATAGCTGAAAAAGTTGGAGGAATTAAAGAAGTTTTACCATATTGGCTTATTGCTCATCCAAACTGCTCCATTAAAGAGATGATTGAGTTGGCAGAATTTATACATAAAAATAACTGCTATTCAAGGCAAGTTCAGGTTTTTACTCCAACACCAATGACTTTATCAACAGCTATGTATTATACTGGTATAAATCCAATAACCAACGAGAAAGTTTATGTTCCTTACACTTATAAAGAGAAGAAGATTCAAAAAGCCATCTGCTTATATAGAGAGGAGGAAAATTGGGAAAAGGCATTGGAAGGATTTAAAATGGTTGGATATAGGGGAGTTATTTATAAGTGGATTATGGAGCAGATAAAAAAGAAGAAAAAGCAGAAAAAAGATAAAGATAAAAAGAGTAGGTTAAATTAAACTTTAAAATTTATTTTTAATAATGCAAATTTTCTTTTTTAATATAGAACTTTCGCAGTATATGTATTCTACGGAGAGTATTTATTTTTCCATAAAGTATAAATACTGTTTTATATAATTTTATTTTCAAATATTCACTATCTTCAAATAAATTAAGAATGTAATAATATGGTTAAGAACTTTAAAAAAGATAAACAAAAACTTGGGAGAGAATGAAGGTTATTAGGGACTCTATCCATAAAGATATATATGTGAATGAAGATGAATTAAAGGTTATTGATAGTGAGGAATTTCAGAGATTGAGAAATATAAAACAAACTGGCTTAACATACCTGGTTTATCCATCAGCAAATCATACAAGGTTTGAGCATTCCTTAGGAACAATGTTCATTGCCTCGAAAATAGCAGAGAAGATTAACGCAGATGTTGAGCTTACAAGAATTTCGGCTTTATTACATGATATTGGACACCCTCCATTCTCTCACACATTGGAAATTTGTAATTATAACCATGAATATTTTGGAAAGAAAAAGATTAAACAAATGGATTTGAATAATTTTTCAAAAAGTGAAATAATTAAAACTCTAAATAGGAAAAATTTAGAAGGAAAAATCATTTCTGGGGATGTTGATGCTGATAGGATGGATTATTTGTTAAGGGATAGCTATCACACAGGAACTGCCTACGGGATGATTGATTTACCAAGAATTTTAAGGAGTATAACAACCTTTGAGAGTTTTGGAAAAGTTAAGATAGGGATATTAAAGAAGGGAATTCAAGCAATTGAATCGTTATTGGTGGCGAGGCATCAGATGTATTCAGCCGTTTATATGCATCCAACAGTTAGAATAGCAGATACTATGATAAAAAGGGCAGTGACAAAAGAAATTCAAGAAAAAAATTTGGATATAAAAGATTTAGCTAACATGGATGATATTGCACTGGTTTCATTTTTGAGGATTTCTGAAAACTATTTAATGGAGAGAATTGACAAAAGAGACCTATACAAAAATATCATAACATATGATTACTCATCCTTAAATCCAATAGAAAAATGGATTTTTGTTAATTTAGATGAAAAACAAATATTATCATTAGAAAGTAGATTTTATGAAGAATTTGGATGTGATATATTTATTGATATTTATCCAATTCCAAGGATGGAGGAACATAACGTCTATATAATTTCAGATGATGGTGTTAAGAGGTTAGATGAGGTCTCTCCATTAGCTCAGAGCTTAAAACCCTCTGAGATGCGGCTGTGGAACATCTCAATCTATGCACCAAAAGAAAAAATTAAAGAGCTTAAAGGGAACAATATAAAAGATAGGATAAATAAAATTTTAAATGAGTTAGATGTTAAGGTTGAGAGTAAGTTAATTGAGATTTTGAAAGAGTATGGAACAATTACTGGAAAGGGAAGATTTTTAGAGATTGCTAAGGAAAGAGGCATTTCGCCAAAAGAGTTTTACAATGAGTTGCATAAATTGATATTCTGCGGTTTGATAAAAGAGAGATTCAATAGAAGGAAGTATATTTATTGTTTAAATAATTTTATTAAATTATAAAATAATTAAAGAATGCTTTTACTTCAATCCCAAAAATCCCCTACCAATTAAATGAGAAATCCTCAAACACTCTGGAATTTTGCTTTTAAGTTTTGTTTTTTTAATAACATTTTTAACAAAATCTCTATTAGTCCCAACATACTGAACATAAATATTATCTATCTTCTCTGGCTCTGGAAAGCTGTTTATAAGATTTATCCTTTCATCAGCATCATCAAAGTATTTTTTAAGGGCTAAAAACATCTTCTCTTTATTTGGGTACTTATCAATAACAACAATAACTGGTTTTTTCGTCTCTTTATTAATTTCCCATATATTAGCTATATTAAATCCTCCAAAAGTTATTCCAGATAAAAGAATTGCTTTTATTTTTTTATAGTGCTTTTCTTTAACAATATCTATTATTTTCTCTGTAACATCCATCCCATCCTTCTTAAATTTTCTAAAATAAACGCCATCTATTATTTTATTTCCCCTCATGTATGTGCCTATTAAAATACACACTTTATCTGCCTTATTAAATGGGGCATCATCAAAACCTATAACCTCTATTTCATCCTTCATAGACACCACAAATTTTAAATATCTCTCCCTATATTTTTTATGAAGTTTTTATATATTAATAGGACTTTCGCAGGAATAAAAATTTTTATTGAATGATGATGCTATTATATAGCATCAAAGTTCCAAAAATATATATAAACTGCGAGAGTCCCATTTAAGTGAGAGCATGACTAAAAAATGTTTTTGCATAAGTGGGAAGATATTAGCTTTAAATTTATTTGGAAAGAGATACTCCAAAAAAATCATAAAAAAGAGAGATTTAAAAAAATACAACCTATATCTTCATCCAGCATTGGCTGTTGATGGGATTATAGAGAAAGATAATAAAGTCCTGTTAATAAAAAGGAAAAACAATCCATTTAAAGGATGTTTTGCCCTTCCAGGGGGATTTGTTGAATGTGGAGAGACATTTGAAGAGGCAGTTATTAGGGAGATTAAAGAAGAAACCGGTTTAATAACAAAGGTAAAAAGCTTATTGGGAGTTTATTCATCACCGGATAGAGACCCGAGAGGGCATGTTATCTCAATTGTATTTGTCTTGGATGTTGTAGGAGGAAAATTAAAAGCAGGAGATGATGCAAAAGAGGCAGAGTTTTTTGATTTAAATAATCTCCCAAAATTAGCTTTTGACCATGAAAAGATAATTAAAGATTACATGAGGTGGAAGAATGGTTAAGTTTTGCCCAAAATGTAACAACTTAATGCTACCGAAGGATGGAAAGTTAAAATGTGTTGTTTGTGGTTATGAAGAAGAAACAACTGCTGAGGGAAGTAAGGAGTATGAGTACAAAGAACACTTAGAGAACAAGAAGGAGAAAATTACCGTTATTGAAAGTGAGGGATTAGAAACATTACCAACAACGAGGATTGAATGTCCAAAGTGTGGGCATAATGAGGCATATTGGTGGCTACAACAAACAAGATGTGCGGATGAACCAGAAACAAGGTTTTATAAGTGTAAGAAATGTGGGCATACATGGAGAGAGTATGATTAATTTTATTAATTTTAATGAAAAAATATTCAAAATTATATAAAACTTAATAATCTAAATTAATATGAAATCCTTTTTCTCTTTTTTAAATTTTAAACATCTACATTAATTCCATATTTCATTATTAAAATGGACAAATCATAAAAATATATATTACCAAAATAATTATTATTAATCCTACAAAAAACTTCAAATGGTGAATCCATGCCAGCAAAAGTATTAATAAATGGATATGGTTCAATTGGTAAGAGGGTAGCTGATGCTGTTTCAATGCAGGATGATATGGAAGTTATAGGAGTTACAAAGACAAAACCAGATTTTGAGGCAAGATTAGCTGTTGAAAAAGGATACAAATTGTTTGTTGCTATTCCAGACAAAGAGAGGGTTAAGTTATTTGAAGATGCAGGAATTCCAGTTGAGGGGACTATCTTAGACATTATAGAAGAGGCAGATATTGTTGTAGATGGTGCTCCAAAAAAGATTGGAAAGCAAAACTTGGAAAATATCTACAAACCACATAAAGTTAAGGCAATTTTACAGGGAGGGGAAAAGGCAAAAGATGTTGAAGATAGTTTTAACGCTTTATGGAGCTACAACAGATGTTATGGGAAAGATTACATAAGAGTTGTTTCATGTAATACAACAGGTTTATGTAGAATTTTATACGCTATAAATTCAGTTGCTGAAATAAAGAAGGCAAGAATTGTTTTGGTTAGAAGAGCGGCTGACCCGAATGATGATAAGACAGGCCCAATAAATGCTATAACACCAAACCCGGTTACAGTTCCTTCCCATCACGGCCCTGATGTTGTTTCAGTCGTTCCTGACTTAGAAGGAAAAATTTTAACCTCCGCTGTCATAGTTCCAACTACATTAATGCACCAACACACATTAATGGTAGAAGTTGATGGAAATATTGAGAGGGATGATGTTTTAGACGCTATCAAAAAAACACCAAGAATTATAACTGTTAAAGCTGAGGATGGATTTAGTTCAACAGCTAAGATAATTGAGTATGGTAGGGACTTGGGTAGGTTAAGGTATGATATAAATGAGCTTGTTGTTTGGGAAGAAAGTGTTAATGTCTTAGAAAATGAGATATTCCTAATGCAGGCAGTTCATCAGGAGAGTATAGTTGTTCCTGAAAATATTGACTGTATAAGGGCTATGCTTCAAATGGAAGATGATAACTTTAAATCAATTAAAAAGACAAACAAAGCCATGGGTATTCAGTAAAATCTTTATAATTTATTTTTTCTTTTTTATTTTTATAATCATATCATTTAAATATTTGAATGTATTGAGATACAAAAAATTTTAATATTAGTAAAACAATTTTTAATTAAAAGTATTGTTACTATTTTCATACATATCATCGAAAACCTTATATAACATAATACTAATTTAAATTTTAGTATTAAAAGGTGGTATTATGGATGACATTGATAGGAAGGCAATAAGTTTATTGATGGATGCCACCTTAATGAGTGAGGAAGAAATTGAGAGAACTTTAAAAATACTAAGAAACATGGCAAGGATTAAAAAAAGAAGGGAAAAGAACTTAAAATCAATAAAGGATGTTTTGGATTACTGGGCTTGTCAAGCTTATAAGTATTCAATGAAAGCTTAGCTATTTTGTCTCTGTTTTTATGGTTTTTATGGCAATCTTTTATAATAATGACATTATAATCAATATAAAAACTCCTATAACTCCTCCGATTGCTATTATCAATAGGTTTATTAAATTTAAATGTATGTGCGTAACTCCAAGGAAGTTTAAAATTCCTACCAAGATTAAGCCAACTATCGTATTTATTGCCAAATATCTCAATATTTTAAAGGTTAATTTAAAAAATAAAACTCCTACTAAAACTATTAATATTAATAAAATTAGATGTTCCAAACTCATAAATATCACCATAATAATTATTTTATTCAACTCAAATAAAAATATTTTTGTGTGATTGGTGATGATTAAAGTTGTGTATATAACAAAAAAAGGAGAAAAAATAGCCAATCAAATTAAAGATGTCTTAGATTATTTTTATTATGATAATAAAGTAGAGCATATTAGGAACTTTAAAATAAATGGAGATGAAGATGGCTTTATATTCATAATGGCTACTGGTATAGTTTTAAGGAAGTTTTTAGATAAAATTAAAGATGATAAGTTTAAAGACCCTTTTATTATTGTTTGTAGTGAAAATAAAGAACTCATTCCCTTATTATCAAACCACTTGGGTGGGGGAAATTATTTCTCCAAATTAATAGCCAACTATATAAATGGTAGAGTTGTTTTTACAACTGCAACTGACGTTAATGGAAAAATAGGAATTGATGAACTCTCCAAAATGCTATTCTTAGAAATTCCTAAGAGAAAACATATTTTAGAGATAAATAAGAAAATTTTAGAGGAAGATGTTAGCTTAACCCTCCCAAAACATTGGAAAATAAAAAATTTGAATGGTTATAAAATCAATTATCATGATAGTTATGAGGTTGTTGTTAATGACTCCATAAGATTGAAACCTTTAAAGATAGCTGTTGGCATAGGAGCAAGGAGGGGGGTTGAAAGGTATAAGGTATATTGGGCAGTAAAAAAAGCTTTATTTTTAAGGAATATTCCAATTTGGAGGGTTGATGCCTTTGCAACAGTAGAGGATAAAAAAAACGAGAAAGGAATTTTAGAAACAGTAAATAGGTTTAAAAAACCTCTATTTATTTTTAAAAGGGAGGAGATTAATGAGGTCTATAAAAAAGTGAATTTGGAAAAGTCAGAGTTTGTTTATAAAAATTTGGGAGTTTATGGAGTTTCTGAGCCAACTTCAATATTGGCAGTTAAAAAATTAACAAATAAAGATTTTGATGACATAAAATTGATATTAAAAAAGTTTAAAAAAGATGGAGTTACAACAGCCATAGCAGTTGAAACTATTGGTTAATCTTTTGTTCTATTTTTTGTTCTTCTTTCTCATCTCCATATAATATTTTTGCTATCTGTTTTAATGTCTCAATACCCTTTGCCTCAGTTCTTAATAGAGGGACATAGGCAATAACTTTATCTCCAAACTTCTCCTTAATCATCTCTAACCTCTTCAACTGCAATGCCCTCCTCGCCCTACAAAAATCACACTGAACATCTTCTGGAATGAGTTGATTTACAATAACTGCATCAATTGGAATGCCATACTTTTGAAGGGCTTTCATTGCCCTCTCACTCTCTAAGATACTCATCTCCTCTGGAATAACCACCAACCTAAATGCAGTCCTTTCAGGGTCTGATAAAATCTTCCTCGCTCTAACTATTCTCTCTTTCATCTTCTCCAATTCTTCCAACATTTTATCGTAGTCAATATCTTCATCTTTACCTCCAAATGGTAAAAGTTTTTTCATCATCTTCATAAATCCGCTCATCTGCTTTTTTAGCTTTATAACTTTTGTCATATACTTGTCCATAACCTCTGGCATTCCTAAGAACCTTAATGTGTGTCCAGTTGGTGCAGTGTCAAATATAACAACATCAAACTCATTACTGTCCATATATTTTAAGAATACATCAAATGCCGCACTTTCGTCAGTTCCTGGGGATAATGCAGCCATCTCTAATTGGTCTTCTAACATCTCTCCTAAGAATGGATTTTCTTCTATTTGTGCTTTTAATTTTTCTTTATACTCCTCCATTGCCTTTTGTGGGTCTATCTCAACAACATACAAGTTATCAAATCCCTTAACCTTTGTTGGTTCATGCCCAAACTCCTGCTCAAATATATCTCTCAATGAATGAGCTGGGTCTGTTGATACGATAACAACCTTTAATCCCTTTTGAGCCAAATAAACTCCGGTTGCGGCACTCATCGTTGTTTTTCCAACTCCTCCTTTACCTCCAAACATGATGTATTTTGTTCCATCCTTTTTTTCCAATTTTTTCTCAGTAATTCCTCTTAATGAGTTTATTGAGTTTTTTATTTTTGATAACATTTATTTCCACCCTCTATTTTATAATGATTTTAATCTTGTTATAAGTTCATCAACATCAACCAAAGTATTTATACACCCATCTCTTAATAAAGGTTGTCCTTGTGAAGGAATGCCCTTCCTTGATAACATGTTCATTCCATAAAATAAATCCCTATTGCATGCAACTCCAAAAACCCCCTCTGGCTTTTCTTTCTTTAAAATCCTTTTTAAAAATGTAGAACCAGGGACTATATAAACTTTGTATCCTCTTTCCTCTGCAACTTTTATAATCTCCCCTACCTTACATCTATTGCAAAAAATACATTCAACACCGTTTGGTGTTAGCTTAGCTGGGCATTTCGTATCTCTGAGGCAGTGGGGTAAGATTAAAACTCTCTTCTTAGTTTTTTTAAATTTATCTTCATAATATCTATTGTAGAACTCAATTCCTACCCTATAAAATGTATCTTCTGTCCCAATTAATAGGAATATCTTTAATAGTATTGAGTAAAAATTATCTATTAAAAATAAAGCCAAATTTGGGAATATTAATTTATTCTTTTTTAGTAATACATAGCCAATAATTAAAATTAAGATGAAGGATATAAATGCCAATGCAAATATGGTTATTGTTATCATTCCTATAATTTGTAAAAGTCCATCTACCTCCAAGATAGCCCCTCCTTTAAATTTAAATTATCCTATACATTTGCACGTATTCTGCTATAATTTCTTTTCCAGTATTTTTATCAACTTTTTTATCCAATCTTTTTTGTAGGATTTTAAATCCATTTTCTTCATAGAATTTGATTGGTTTTTCATTGTTTAATGTCTCTATTAAAATAACTCTTCCACCAACAATTTCATTTGCCTTATAAATTAGATTTATAGCTTTTTCTAATATTTCTTTTCCACTAATTTCATTCCAAAATTTGTCATTCTTTCCAAGTTGTCCAATAAGATATACAGGAAATTCTCTCTTTTCCTTAGAAATTCCATCTAACTTTTTCAAAGTCTTTTTTGAAACATCATCATCAACTATTTTTAAAATAGAGATTGTTAAGGTAAAGTATGCTAAAATATCTGTAGTTCCTCTTTTGAAGATTAGATATGTTCTGCTTTTATTTAATTTTTCAAATAATATTGCAGAATTCTTTAAAAAATTCTCAACTTCTAAATTTTTAGAGCAGGAAAAAGAGTTTAATAAGGTTTTTACTTTTTCTTCATCATGTTCTTCTAATAATATTTTTAGTGGGACTATAATTTCATTTTCTTTGCCCATTCTTCACCCTCTTCCAATTCTTTCTCAATTTGTTTTATTCTTTTTCTAATTTCTCTCCAATCTGTTTTTGGAGGATTTTCCAAATCTTTTAAAAATCTCTCTGCAACTTTTTTATCTTTTATTATGCAGATTCCTTCTTCTAATAAGGTTGCCATAGTTATCACCCTGTATGAGTTTATTATAATGAGACATATAAAAAGTTTTATGAGATAATATTTTACTTTTTTAAATTTCTTTGGTTGTGGAAAATTGTGATGAAAAAAACATATATTAGTAAAGTTTTTAAATATTGAAATTACATAATTAGTGACGTTTTTAATTTCATACAATACATTTACTTTTTTTGGGGGCAACATTATGTCAAATAATGAAAGAAAATTTAATGAATGGCTTGAAAGAGCCAGAAATTCAATAATATTAGGAGAAAGTGATGATAAAGTTAGAGAAAAATTAAATAAAGCGTTAGGATATAAAGCAGATATTAATGCGTTTGGAAAAGTTTTTTATTTATTATCCAATCATAGGAGATATAACCTATTGGAGGGATATATAAATATATTGAAGAGAGGATATCCGAATGATATAGAAGCAGTTGCTTTAACTGGAATGTATTATATAACATTAAATAAATTTGATAAGTCTATTAAATATATGGATAAGGCATTAAAACTTAATTCAAAAATAAAAACTCTGAGTGATAACCACATAATCATAATTAGATTACAGTTTTTTAAAATTCTCTTATTTATTTTGCTTGATAAATATGAAAATGCATTACAAAGTATTGATGAGTTTATTAATATGTTATCCAAAATAGAATCCCAAAATTTAGAAAATATTGTTAGTATGTTATGTAAATTATATGAATTAAAAATAATACTATTATACATTCTTGATGAAAAAGAGGAAGCATTGGAGCTTAGGGACAAATATCTAACAATAGTAAAGGAGTCAGAAGAATTAAAAGAAATATTTGTTAATAACATAGCTTCTGAAGCAATAAAGTGGTATTATAAAGGTATTATATATGAAAGCTTTTACTACTCCCATAATTATGCTACAGGATTGGAAAAAGCTTTAGAGTGTTATACCAAAGCATTGGAGATTGATTCAAATTTTAAACTTGCAAAAAATAAAAAAGAAGAAATTGAATGCTTAATAATTCAGTAAAAATATTTCAGGAAGCCACAATTGTTTGATGAAGATTAAAATGCTTATATTTTAATTTTTTATTGGTGATAATTTGGGAGCAAAAAGATGTCCAAGATGTGGAAAAATTGTTCCTAATTACGCGTGGGAGTGTTGGGATTGCGGATGGAAATTCTACGAAAAAGAATGTCCGAGATGTGGTAAGATAGTCCCAGGTTATGCTGATGAATGTTGGAATTGCGGATGGATATTTCATAATTATTATGAATAAAAAAATCAAGAATGATTGAGATATATCGAAAAAATTATGAAAGATAGAAAAATATGGAAACCTAAATTAAATTATCTTAATGAATCTGGCTCATCTGAAGCTTTTTTTATCATTTTTATTTAAAGCAATATCTGCTTATATCTTTTTATTTTCTCAATGTTTAAAAACTCAGTGAATAGTTTATTTATTTAACTTAACAATATTTCTATCTTATGTAGAAATATTTATAGGAATATTTCTTTAAATAGTTATATTCCAAACAAAGCAGAAGGTGTTGATAAAATGATAACCTTATGTAACAAATTTGCTGACTATAAATGTAACGATGCGGCAATAGTTGTTGATGTTTTGAGAGCTTCCACAACAATAACGACACTCCTATCATTTGTTGATGAAGTATATATAACCACATCAACATCTAAAAAAGAGAATGCCATATACATTGGAGAGAGAAGAGGTAAAAAAATAGAAGGATTTGATTTTGGAAACTCTCCAACTGAGATTTTAGCAAATAAAGATATAATAATAGAGAGGTATGAGAATGGAGAGAAAGTTATTTTAACTACTACAAATGGAACGAGAGTTTTAAAAAGTTTAGAGGCAGAGGATATTTTTATAGGGGCAATAGTTAATGCCAAGTTTGTTGCTAAGGCAGTTGAAGAATTTGAAAATATAAGCTTAGTTCCATGCCACAGAGAGAATAACTTTGCAATAGATGACTTTATTGGGTGTGGAATTATAGCTAAATACCTTAATAGAGAGTTTGATGAACTTACTAAGGTTGCATTAGAATTAACTAAACACGATTGGATGTCTTTGATTTTAAATTCATCGTCTGCAAAGAACTTAAAAAATCTTGGTTATGAGAAGGATGTTTTATTTGCATTATTGGAAAATAGCATTAATGTAGTTGGAATTTATGATAAGGAAGAGAGTAAAGTTGTTAGATTTGAATAAAAGGGATAGTATGAGGATTGACATAAACAGGATAGAAAAGGAAGAAGAAATTAAATTGCTCAAAGAGTTAAAGTGGAATGGGTTTGTTTTTTATCAATACGATGATGAATTCAGCAAAGAAAAATATGAAGAGGTTAAGGAAATTGGAGAAAAATATAAGCTAAAAGTATATTCTGGGGTTAAAATAAGGGAAGAAAACTCTAAAAAATTGAGAAACAAGGTAAAAAAGTTTAGAAATAGATGCCATATTATTTTAGTTGAAGGGGGGGTTTTAAAGATAAATAGAACCGCTGTTGAAATGCATGATGTTGATATTTTATCAACTCCGGAACTTGGTAGGAAAGATAGTGGAATAGACCATGTATTGGCAAGATTGGCATCAACGCATCGGGTAGCTATTGAGCTAAATTTAAAAAATCTCCTTAATAAAGATGGATATGAAAGGGCAAGGACTTTGTTATTTTTTAGAAATAACTTAAAATTAGCAAAAAAATTTGATGTTCCTGTTGTTATCTGCTCTGATGCTGAAAATAAATATCAGATAAAAAATCCACATGATTTAAGAGCTTTTTTAAACACATTAGTTGAGCCGTTGTATGCAAAAAAGATTATGGAAACAACATATAAGATATGTGATTTTAGGGATTATTTGATGAGAGATAATGTTGTTAGGTATGGGGTTGAAATAATAAAAGAAGAGAAAGAGGAATAATTACTGTGCTATTGATTGTATTTGGCTAACATTTATATTATTTAGATTATTTAACTTATTTAGCTGTTTTTCTACCTCTTCCTTTGCTATTGCAGAAACATCTATCTCTTGCTTAACATCTATTGGAATATTTACCTTTGTTATGAATAAATCAACTGATATATTTCCTTTAACCTCAACAGGGATTTTTGTGCTTTTACTTTTTAAGGCAACTTCAACAAGTTTTTTATTTGATATTATTACTGGCAAAGTGAAAGTGTTATTTCCTGAGGTTATTTTAATATTTCTCTGTTCTCCATGTCCTAAATATATCATATCTCCACCAACTAAGGCGTAAATATCAAATGAAATTTTATCAATAGTTACACCAATAGAGTTTGGATTTTCAACTAATACCTGAATCTCTATCTTTGTTTTATCTGCACTAACTTTTTGTATCTTCTGCCCAACAACTTCAACTTTTGGTTGCTCCAAACATCCAGAAAATCCCACTACCAAACATACAACAAAAGCCAGTGAGAGGAGTTTTTTGATATCTTTCATAATCTCACCAAATACCAACTTTTGTTATAAAGCATATTAATATCTTTCTATAATATTACAAAATTATTAAAAGCCAAAGGTTGAAACTTTGAGAGAAATTTATAGACAATCAATTCATCTGATTTTTGGAGTATTAATAGCTTTTTCTGTCCTAATATTTAAAAAACATTTGATAATTCCATTAATCATTAGTATAATTATTGGTTCTCTCCTTTATTTTTTATGTAAAAGGTATTATATCCCAATAATCTCTGACTTGTTAAATCTTTGTAAAAGAGAAGGAGAGGAGGGAAAGGGAGCAATATACTTTGCTATTGGCATGTTAATCACATTAATTCTAATTGATGACATAAAAGCTGTATTTTTTGGTATATTGGTCTTTGCCATTGGTGATTCATTAGCTACAATAGTAGGCATTAGAGGGAAGTTAAAAATAAAATACTTTGGAAAAACAATTGAGGGCTTTTTAGCATTTTTTATGTCTGCTTCATTAATTTTGTATCCATTTTATGGAATTTATGGGATTTTTGTAGCTTTACTCTCTGCTATGGTTGAATTTGTAAGCAAAAAGGTAAAAATAGATGACAATTTATACCTTCCTTTTATCGTGGCAATGCTTTTAGAATTCTTAAAATAATATATCAAACTTTTATATTCTTATTTCTTTGCTATAACAAATTTTTTGACATCAAATTATTTTATTGGAGAATCTTTCCCATATAAGCCCCAACTCTCTCATATCCCAACTTTCTATAATACTCCCTAACTCCAATACCACTCGTTACCAAAATCTTTTTCTTTCCAAATTCCTCCCTTGCTATTCTCTCTGCCTCTTCTAAAAGCTTCCTTCCATAACCTTTATGTTGCCAAGTTATCTCCTTCAAATTCTTAGTTAGTGGTTTTTCCTGCCCACAGACATGCAATTGCCTAACTAACATAGTATTTTCATCAATCTCCTTTCTGAATGGTTTATATGGCTCTCTCAACCTTAAAAATGCAATTAATATATCATTTTTTACATCTTCATAAGATAAAAATATCTCAGTCCCACCACTTGCTTCATACTCCCCCCTACATAGTTTTATATGTTCAACCTCTGGCATTATTCCCTTTTTATACATAACATGCCCCACTTCCCTACATCTTATACACCTACACTTAATTCCATGCTTCTCCATATATTTATAAACTAACTCTCCTAAGTTGCTCTTCTTAACTCCATCAACTATTACAGTTGCAGGAATATCCCTTTGAATCCTTGAAGTTCTAACCCACTTTGGCATAATTGATTTTGCATAGCTAATTATTTCTATTGCCTCCTCTTCTCTGTATGGCTTATAAAGTCCTTTTTTCCACAACTCATAGAGTTCTGTTCCTTCGATAACTAAGCATGGATAGATTTTAACCATATCTGGCTTAAAATCTGGATTTTCAAATATTTCTTTAAACATCTTCTTATCCATCTCCATACCAGAACCGGGCATTCCGGGCATTAAATGGTAAGAAACCTTCAAACCACTATCCTTTAATAGTTGGGTGGCTTTTATTGTATCTTCAACTGTATGCCCTCTCTTGCAAAACTCCAAAATATCATTGTATATCGTTTGAACTCCCAACTCTACTCTTGTAGCCCCCAACTTTAACATTTGATTTATTTCATCTTTTCCACAATAATCAGGTCTTGTTTCTATACATAAAGCCACACACCTATGCTCTGCTGTTTCATTTATCTTTTGTGCCTCTTCTAAGCTACTTGCCTCAACACCATTCATGGCATCTAAGCATCTCTTAATAAACCAATCTTGGTAAGATACATCTCTCGCTGGAAATGTCCCCCCCATTATAATTAATTCAATTTTATTTGTTGGATGCCCCACCTTTTCCAACTGCTCAATCCTTGCCTTTGTTTGTAGATAAGGGTCGAAGTTGAACATCAAACCTCTCATAGTCGCTGGCTCTCTTCCAGTGTAGCTTTGTGGCACATCTCCAAACACGCTTCCAACTCCTCCTGGGCAAAATATGCACTTTCCATGGGGACATTTCTCTGGGGATGTCATGACAGCAACAACAGCTACACCAGATATAGTTCTAACTGGCTTTTTTCTCAATATTGGAATTAATATCTTCTTCTCCTCCTCAGTTGCATACTGCAAAATCTCGGAGTTTGAAGGATGCCCAATCCCAATTCTATGAATTCTTAAACACTCTGCTTTAATTTGCTCTATTCTCTTTTTATCTAATGTTTTTCCTTCATTGTATTCATTTAAGATTCTTTCAATGATGCATCTCATTAATTTTGCCTTCTCATCCATAATAATCACCAAAAACCTTAAACTTGTATATATAAATATATGTATAAAAATGATTTATATGATTTATTATATAATTTATTTTGTCTAATGATTATTTGGACTTTTGCAGGAATAAAATCTTTACAGAAAAATTGATGCCTAAATGCATCTAAGTGTATTATTTAATACATAAACTGTGAAAGTTCTAAATAATATTATTGAATAATTGCAGGACTTAATTTATAATGTATGGTGATTAAATGCTAACCCATGTTGATGATAAAGGAGTTAAGATGGTTGATATATCTAAAAAGGAGGATGTTGAAAGGTTTTGTGTTGCTGAGGGCTATATAAAATTAAAGCCAGAGACAATTAAACTAATAAAAGAGCAGAAAATTAAAAAAGGAAATGTTTTAACAACCGCCCAAATAGCTGGAATTTTGGCAGTAAAAAAAACTCATGAGTTAATTCCAATGTGCCATCCCCTACCAATAACATCAGTAAATATTGATTTTGAGGTCTTTGAAGATAAAATAAAGGCAATGTGTTCAGTTAAAACTACTTATAAGACAGGCATTGAAATGGAGGCATTAACCGGGGTTTCTATTGCATTATTAACAATTTGGGATATGGTTAAATCTGCTGAAAAGGATGAAAAAGGGCAGTATAAAACTGCTGAAATTTTTGGGATTAGGGTTGTTGAAAAGGTAAAAAAGTTATAATATATAATATAAGGAAAAAATTAAATGTGATATTATGATTAGTGCTGATTTTGACATTGTTCTTTGGGTTAGAATGATTAAAGAAGGGATAGAAAAGAAAAATCTGAACCCTTGGGATGTCAATATTGCTGAGATAGCTGACTATTATATACAAAAGATTAAAGAGCTTAAAAAGTTTGATATTCGTTTATCTGCTGATGTTATTCTTGTTGCAGGCATATTGCTGAGAATGAAGTCAGAAGCTTTATATGATGAATGTAAGGTTGAGGAAGAGGAGGATTATGATTATTATGATGATTACTATGATGATATAGAAGAGAAACCTAAAAAAAGTAGAAAGAAAGAAAAAGATGATAAAGATAAAAATAAAAAAAGTAAAAAACCAGTCACTGTTGATGAATTAATTAAAACCATTGAGAAAGAGTTAAATAAAGTAAAAAAATCAAAGAAAAAGAGAGAGAAAAAGATAAATGAAGTTGAAGAGATTATAGAAGAGCTTATAGAAGAAGAGGACATCTCGGATATAATAGCAGAGCTTTTAGAAGATTTAATGAAAGAGGGGATTATAATTTACCAAGAAAAGTTTAAAACAAGAGAGGATAGGGTTAGATATTTCATCCCGTCTTTATACTTGGCTAATGATGGAAAGGCAGAGCTAATCCAGGAGAAATTATTTGGTGAGTTAATAATTAAGCTTAAATCTTTTTAAAAATAACTTATTTTTTATGATTCTTTTTATTTTTAAATTTCTGATTTCCATACCGAAACGGTCTGAATTCCATAGGGCTCCGCCCTATTGGGATACCCGACATCCATTAAGTTGGGGCTTTCAGCCCCAATTAATGTCTAAACCTTAACCCCAAAGAGGTTTAAATTTAACTCTTTAATTGCAGATAGTGAGACGATTGTAGAAACTTGATTTCCATACCGAAATGGTCTGATTTTAACACCGGACCTGACCCAGAGCCATCTGAAGATGGTATGATTTCCATACCGAAACGGTCTGATTTTAACTTGAACATAATCCAAGGTTGTTGATTAAAGTCAACTACAATTTCCATACCGAAACGGTCTGATTTTAACGATAAGAAGAAAGTTGAGAGGATTTTTAAAGATACTAATTTCCATACCGAAACGGTCTGATTTTAACGTTATAGTATAAACCGTAAAAAACCTGATAAAAATAAAATTTCCATACCGAAACGGTCTGATTTTAACAAAAAATTAGATGAAGATTATTATCAAGTGTATAAAGCTTATTTCCATACCGAAACGGTCTGATTTTAACCTCAAAACATACAGTATTTAGTTTATTAATATAAATTTCCATACCGAAACGGTCTGATTTTAACTATTTTTTCATCAATTGTGAGGTTTGTTCCCTTCGCTATTTCCATACCGAAACGGTCTGATTTTAACTTTTGGCTACTGATTTTATAGTTTCTTCTCCTCCTCATTTCCATACCGAAACGGTCTGATTTTAACCAGGAGATTATGAGGGAGCATAATAATTGGATTGATGAAAGTGATTTCCATACCGAAACGGTCTGATTTTAACACCATAACCAAAGTAAAATTTGTCTCCTTCTAATTTATTTCCATACCGAAACGGTCTGATTTTAACCGTTGATAATCTTCTCTTCACTAAAAATCCACCATATATTTCCATACCGAAACGGTCTGATTTTAACCTGTTTGCTAACTGCATCATAAACGCCGTTGAAGCCCATTTCCATACCGAAACGGTCTGATTTTAACTTTATCAATTGTATAATCATATTAATCTCCACAATATATTTCCATACCGAAACGGTCTGATTTTAACAGGGCAATCATTCGAGATATAACTATTTTATTCACTCCTAATATTTATATTTTACTACCCATATTTTGTCGAAGGGTAGATAACCACTTTTATTTATATACCTTTACTAATATTTAAACTTTTCTCCACAATTGTAAAGAGAACCATAAAACCCCTAATTTCTAAAATCTAAATTGATAATCAGGGAAATTTTAATCTAAAAATAATTAACTAAAATCTTCAAAAAATCTTAGTAATTCAATTAATCCAAATAAATAAAATTTCTAAAATACTCTACCCTTAGAAATTTGATAAAAATCCTTAAAATCAAAAAATAAATATTTTAAAAGTGCTAAATCTGAAAACAACAATTTTCAGCGTGATATATGAGTTTATTCGTCAGGAATCTTAGCTCTTTCAAAATGTTCTCTACCTTTAATTAAACTCATTGTAGCATCTATCCCCACTTTTGCTGTTAGTTTATTTTTTAAATCACTTGAAGGGTCTAAGGAAGAACCCTTAGCCCCAGAGATTATAACAA
>JAMOTQ010000118.1 GCA_027068365.1 Methanocaldococcus sp. | reverse complement strand
CCTGGCTCAATCTTATATTTCTTTAAAATCTCATCCTCTGGCACTTCATTAATCCAATCATACAACATTTTAGCTGTTTTAAATGCCTCTAAGTCCTCAATATCAAAACTCTTTATTCCAAGATTTTCCATTTCACTAATTAAATCCAACTCCTCAGATTTATAAACTCTTAAATTTGGCATCATCTCCAAGGTTTTTGAGATTAAGTAGAGATAATAAATCTCTTCTTCATTTTCCATTTCATTTAAACCATCTATGATGTATTTAGCTGACAAAGGGTCTATATAGAGTTCAGAAACTCTCTTTCCTAACTCAGTAGGTATAAAATCTACAATAAACTCATTCTCCTCCAAAAATCTAATGACTTCATTAATATTTTTAGCAACCTCTTTTAAATTCCCATATTGGTGGGCATAAAAGGTATTTCTTATAAACCACTCTAAGTCATACTCATCTTTAATCTCTCCCGTTGCTATAAGTCCCAAAAGTTGAGTCCTTAAAACTGCCTGATTTGAGAGCTTTGAATATATCGGCTCTGGTCTTTGCGTCAATGCCTGATAAGCCCTTAAATAATCCCTATCATTTTTTGCTACAATTATCCCCTCCCCATAAGGGTCTAAGCCCGGTCTTCCAGCCCTTCCTATACATTGTTGGATTTCCATTATTGGGATGTATCTCATTCCTTTGTTTGTATATCTCGTTAAGTCCTTAACTATTGCCCTTCTACACGGTAAATTCAGCCCAGCAGAGTTATGCACTATAAATCCATTTGCTACAATATAATGGCTGTTGCTTCCATCGTCTGGCAGTTCTACATCATATGCATATTTGTCATTTACTTTTATCTTTTTAATTTCTTTAATCCTATCCCAATAAATGTCACCATCATAACATTCTTTTTTCCAACTATATCTCATCTCTTTATGAATTGGCTTACCACAATTTTTTATGATTTTTTCTAATTTTCTCTTTTTCTCTTCGTGTCTTAATGGTATACTTTCATAAAATCTTTTTATACTTACAAAATCTCTAATTGTTAATACATAAATGTCTTTACATTTGTATTCTTTACCATTTGTTGGAGATTTCATGACTCTATTTTTCTTTTTTCTAATACTGGAATGAATACCAAATCTTAACAATACAAACTGTAACTGTCTAACTAATTTTTCAGATATTGAATAAAATTCAATGTTTTTTCCATTTAGGTTTATATACCCATCACTATCAAATAAACCAGCAATAAGATGTGATAGCTTATCCAATGGAAGATTACAAAATGCATCAATGTTTTTGTTATCTTTTGTGAGCATATTTAACTCATTAAAGATTTTTCTTAGCTTTTTTGAATACCTATAATGAGCTACACCTTTTAATACTCTACATTTCAAAAAGTATTTTTTGTGAAGTTCAGAATCATAAAAATTTGGTGGATATTTTGGATTAAATGCAAGGTCTGGAATGGCTTTAAGAGTATTTTTCTCTATAACTCCTGTATAACCATCTCCTATAAAATATCCAATAAAGTAAAGGTCTCCATGAGATAAATCAATATCTTTCTCTTTAACTCTTATTCTATCAACCGTTGCCACATAATCTCCAACTTTTAAATCCTTTGCCTCCTTTTCTTTTAAACAGCCATTTTCTTTAACTAAAAATATATGATTTGGAGTTGTTGTAATCTCTAAACCATTTACTGTTTTTACGACAATGTTATAGGGATGCTGTGGAGTTTTATGGACTTTCCAACCATCTACTGGTTTTATCTCCTTCCCACACAATGCAAAGACCTTTTCATTTTTGTTTAAATTTGTAATTTTTCTAAACCCACTCTCTTGAAGTATCTCAGTGTTTGCATTTAAGCAGAGAGTTGGAGTACAGCAAATAACCTTAATTAACCTCTCTCTAAAAGCATTTTCAACTATCTTTCTATGTTGATAGGTTAAACCAGCATGATGAAAGGCAGAGCCGTTTAAGATGCATTCAGCTAATGTCTTACACATTTCAGTTGGCGGCTCCAAAATAGATAAGATTTCGTCAGCTACCTCTTTTAACTTTCTTTTTTCTTCATTTGTTAAAAATTTCTTTAAATTTAATTTTTTTGCCTCATTGACAGCCCCTCTTTTTGTATTGCAAAATACTAAACAACATCCTCCCTCTTTTATACAATCAACAACTAAGTTGTATATGTCGTTATTATCAACTGCTTTTATCTCTCTAACTTCTCCATTTATAAACTCTATAACTCTATTTTTGTAAATCCCCTTTTTTAACTCAACAGGTCTCCAATCATCAACTATAAGCTCAGCATTTAACCACTCAGCTAACTCTTCTGGATTTCCAATAGTTGCTGATAAACCAATAATTTGTATGTTGAACTCTTTTAATTTGGTTAATAAAATCTCTAATGTCCCTCCTCTTGTTTCATCGTTAATTAAATGAATTTCATCAACCACAATAACAGAGACATCATCAATCCAGTCAATTTTATGCCTCCATAGAGAGTCGAGTTTTTCAGCAGTTGTTATAATTAAATCATAATTGCTTAAATCCTCATTCTCATCATAGTCCCCTATTGATAAAGCCACTTTTAATCCATATTTTTCATATTTATTTTTAAATTCTTCATACTTCTCTGATGCCAATGCCTTTAAAGGCACTATAAAAATGCCCTTTTTTCCTGTGGGAGTTTTATCCTCATTTAATAAGTGGTTTATTAAGGCAATTTCTCCAATCAATGTTTTTCCTGAGGCGGTTGGTATAGAAATTAAAAAATTTTTATTTTTATTTAATAAACCACTTTCCAATGCCTTTTTTTGAGGAGGTCTTAATTCTTTAATACCTAAATCTTTTAAAATCTCCATAATTTTATCCATTCTTATACCTCCAATTCTATTTCTCAGCAGAAATTGCTACAAAACCTCCCCCTCCATAACCATCTTTAACTTCAACTTTATCAATTTCTTTAAAAATCGTTTGTGTGGCTTTTATGTTTTTAAATCCTAACTCTTTTAGCATTTCTATAACTTCTTTGGCTGATAAAAATTTTGCATCTTTGTAAAATTTGCTTTTATGCTTTTTTTCTTCATAAATTTTTCCTAAAAAGCTATCTCTATCTATTATTCCAATAATTATTCTGCCTCCTTTCTTTAAAACCCTCCTTGCCTCTTTCAGCATCTTTTTTGGATTTTCAGCAAACTCTAAGACGGTATTTATTAAAACAAAATCAAACTCTTCATCTTTGAATGGCAAATCTTCCCCTTTTGCTATTATAACTTTTATACCTCTTTTTTCAGCTATTTTAGCCATCTCTTTTGATATATCAACACCAATTTTTATATTAAATGGTTTGGCAAATCTTCCAGTTCCTACTCCTATCTCTAACCCTTTACCTTTTGGAATATGTTTTTTTAATGCCTCAATCTCCAATTTATATATCATTTCGTTTTCATCAAACCATCTATCGTATTCCTCGGCATATCTATCAAAGACGTTCATAATTGTTACCCCATTGTTGCAAGCTACTAAATTATTATATAATTTCAAGGTTTATATAGTGTTATGGGGTGGTAAAAATGGCGACTATAACAATAGATGATGACATTTATGAAGAGTTATTAAGATTGAAAGGCAAAAAATCAGTTTCAGAGTTTATAAAAGAGTTGTTAGAAGAAAGGAAGAGAAAAAATTTGGATGTATTTATGATTGCCTTTGGTTCAAGGAGTGAGGAAGAAGTAGAAAAGCTAAAAAAAGAACTTAAAGAGGTAGAAAAATGGATGCAGTTATTGATACAAGTGTAATTATAGAGATATTTAGAGGAAATAAAGACACTCTATATCAAATTTGCGATTATAACTGTAAAATAACATCAATAACAGTTTTTGAGTTGTATTGTGGAAACTTAAAAGAAAATGAGAGAATAATGATTGATAACTTACCAAAATTAAATTTTGATGAGAAATCAGCAAAGATTGCAGGTAATATATTTAAAAAACTAAAAAAAGAAGGTAAAATTCCACCAGTGAAGGATTTGTTAATTGCTTCAACATGTATCTCAAACAATATCCTTTTATTGACCTACGATAATGATTTCAAGATGTTTGAAAAATTTGGATTGAGAATAAAAGTTTTATAAATAATTTAAACTTTAAAGCCCAGTTTTTTTATTTTTTTAATATCCTCTTTCTCTATTTTTATGTCTTTCCCAAAGCTAATGAAGTTTATTGCATGAATGGTTTTTTCATAAAATTTAGGATATTCAATATTGAAATTTCCATCAACATATTTTAACAAACTCTCATTTAAAAATAAGCTATAACCTTCATTAACTAAGTCAATAGCTCTAAATGGATTTTTTGTTTTAATTTTTACCTTAAATTTTATCCCCTCTTTTTTTAAAATGTTATAAACTATCCTTTGAGAGCTAAATCTTATGCCAACTAAATTTTTATAATCAAACTCTTTTTTACTAACCATTACAAAGTTGTCATAGGCAATTAAGAATATGTTAAAATCACAACTGCCAACCTCTGATTTTAAAAATCTCTCATCTCCCAACCTATAAATCCAATAACTGTCATCAACACCCAAAACATCAATAAATCCCATCTTTAATAATTTTAAAGCATTGTCAAAAGATGTTATTATTGGATTTTCAAATAATATTTTTGCAATCTCACCACTAACAAATCCAGAAACAGTAAAAGAGTGATTCTTTAATCTTTTACTATATGATTTATAGGTTTCTAAAATCTCTAACCCAGTATCTGTTAAAATTGTTCCATTTGGTGAGGAGTAATAAAGCTTAACCCCCAATTTTTTTTCCAATCTATTCAATTGAATGTTAAAAGAAGAAGGAGAGATGTTCAACAAATTTGATGCCTTATTTTGAGATTTTGTTTTATGTAATGCAATTAAAAGCTTTATCTGGTTTGGAGTAATTAATTTCCCCTTATATTCAACAGCCAAGTTAATTTTAATATCCTCCATAATCTACCAGCCAATATTTATTAATTTGGCATCATAAACCATTACTGCATCTCCAATCATATAAACCCCATCATCCTTAATTTCAATCTCCAAATCTCCACCGTCTAAGTGAGCCAAAACCCTATTATTTGTTTTACCAAGTTTGTGGGCTATAATTACAGAGGCAGTTGTTCCTGTTCCGCATGCAGTTGTATATCCAGCCCCCCTCTCCCAAGTAACGATTTTAATTTCATTAGGATTCAAAACTTTTACAAAATGCACATTAAT
>JAMOTQ010000117.1 GCA_027068365.1 Methanocaldococcus sp. | reverse complement strand
TAGAGAGAGCTAAAAAAGTGGGGTTGAATTTATTTATTTGTGTGGGAATACATCCAAGGGCTATTCCACCAGAGATTGATGAAGCATTAAATAAAATAAGAAGGGATTATATAAATCACGATAAGGTCGTGGGTATTGGAGAGATTGGTTTAGAGAAAGCTACAAAGGAGGAAAAGGAGGTTTTTATAAAGCAGTTACTTTTAGCCGAAGAACTAAATCTACCCGCAGTCGTGCATACACCAAGGAGAAATAAGGAGGAAATAACCAAAATTATATTGGATGAGATTTCCACCCTGAATTTGAAAAATAGAGATATAATTATTGAACACTGTAATAAAGAGACGACAAAATGGGTTTTAGATGAAGAGTTTTATGTTGGGTTGACAATTCAGCCGGGCAAATTAACTCCATTAGAGGCTGTTGAGATAGTTAAAGAGCATAAGGATTTTGCTGATAAAATTTTATTAAATAGTGACTGCTCTTCAAACGCATCAGATGTTTTAGCTGTTCCAAGAACTGTTTTGAAGATGAAGATTAACGATGTTGAGAAAGAGATTATTTATAAAGTTGCTCATCAAAATGCTATGGATTTGTTTGGGCTTAATATAGAATAAATGAATCTCTTTTTTCAATTTATGTAAGGGGAGGGTAGGATGTTTATCCAATATAGACATTTATATAGACAATCCATGTTGGACTTGGAGAATCATCAACCTCAACTCCCTCTGGGTTCATTGGGAGCAAGTTCTCATATAAGTCACAATAATTAAAGACTATTTTAATTTAATATTATAATATTATAATAAATTATATGGAATAGACAGAAGATGATTATCATGGAAGAGATATTTAAAGGCATTGAAAGAGAAATTATAAAGATTTACAAAATTCCAGAGAGAAAAGGCAGGTTTTCCAACTTCAAATTTAAAAATAAAGAAGTTAATAAATTAATTAATGCCTTAGGATTTAAACTATATTTACATCAAGTTAAAGCTTTAAAATACCTATACAACAAAAAGGACGTGGTTGTTACAACATCAACAGCAAGTGGAAAGAGTGAAATTTTTAGATTGGCAATATTTGACAACTTTTTATCAAATCCTAACGATAGATATTTGCTTATCTATCCAACAAGGGCATTGATAAACAATCAATATGAAAAGTTTTCTATGGAAAATGAGCTATTTTACAAAATAACCAGCAAAAAAGTTAAGGCAGAGATATTAACTGGAGATGTTGGCTTAGAGAAAAGAAGAGAGATTTTAAAGGATGAACCAAATGTATTATTTACAACTCCGGATATGCTCCACTATCAAATATTAAAAAACCACAAAGATTATTTATGGCTTTTAAAGAATTTAAAGCTCTTGGTTGTTGATGAACTTCATGTTTATAGGGGAGTGTTTGGAACAAACATGGTTTATGTTTTTAAGAGATTGTTAAAGCTATTAGCGAGATTAAATAATAATCCACAAATACTCTGCCTATCTGCAACTTTAAAAAATCCAAAAGAGTTCACTACTCTATTATTTAATAGAGATTTTGAGGTTGTTGATAAAAGCCACAATCCCTCATCAAGGAAGTATTTAGCTATCTTAGAACCAAGGAATTTGGATAATAAGCAGTTATTAAAGAGATTAATTGAGAACTTAGTAGATAGCAATATAAAAACTCTCGTATTCTTTGATACAAGGAAAGAGACAGAGAAGTTAATGAGGTTTTTATTAAATTCTAAGGTTTTTGATAAACTCTCAACATATAAAGGCACTCTACCCAAGTATGTTAGGGAGGAGATAGAGGAGAAATTTAAAAATGGGGAGTTATTGGCATTATTAACTACAAACGCCTTAGAGCTTGGAATTGATATTGGGGATTTAGATGCAGTAATAAACTATGGCATTCCACCAGATGGTATTTTTTCATTAATTCAGAGGTTTGGTAGGGCTGGAAGGAGAGACAAAGAAGCTTTAAACATCATAGTTTTAAGGAAGGACGGTTTAGATTATTACTATAAAGAGCATTTAAATGAGCTTTATGAGAAGATTAAGAAGGGAATTATTGAATACATGCCAGTTAATGTAAAAAATAAATTTGTTGCTAAAAAACATTTGCATTATCTAATCTCTGAATTAAAAATAATGGATTTTGATGAATTTAATGACTTTGAGAAAGAGATAATTAAAGAGCTTGAAAGGGAAGGGAAGATAAGAATTTATAAAAATCCAATAACAAATAAAGTTGAAGTGAGAGTTTTAAAAAATCCAACATATTCCTCGATAAGAACTGCAAGTGATGAGAGTTATTACTTAGTTTTAGATAAACCATGGATAAAAGCTAAATTATTAAACAAAACTCAAAGTGAGATTTTAAGATTTATAAATTGGCTTAAAATTAAAGGTTATGTTGTTGAAGAGGTTGATAAAGATGAATACTACCGCTCTCTAATTACTGGAATGCCATATTTTTCAAGAGGGAGGTTGTTTATATCTAAGGATAAGATAAGCATTGGAAAATTCCATTTTATATTTGCAGATGAGTTGGATATGTTTTGGGACATTGAAGCATGGCAGAGGAAGGAGGAGGAAATAGATATCTTAGACATTTATGATAAAAAGACATATAAAGATATAGGCATTTATTATGGAAGATTGAGGGTTAGGAAGATTTATGAGGGATTCATTGTTAAAGGAAAACACATAAATAACTTTTATCAAGAACTCTTGTCTCTCAAAGATAACGGCATCTTAGATGCAGAGATTGAGTTATTTAAAGATTTCTTTGGCTTAAATTTTATAAGCGTTAGATTTAAAAAAGAGATTATTAGGGATTTTGAGACGGATGGGATATGGTATGTATTTCCAGATTATATAAGGGATGTTGCCAATGAAGAGTTTTTTGAGTTCTTGGATAAGATAGACGAGGACGATTTGGCTATATCAATTTATATGGATAAAAAACTCAGCAGAAAAGAGTTGTTTCCAATCTACTTGGGAGCTACAACACACTACATAAGGAATGTTATTAAAAATAGAGTTAAAAAGCATTTAAATGTTAAAAAAGACACAAAAAAGGTTGAGGACTTAACTTACAAAATAAAAAAGCTCATTGACAGCAAGGATGGAATTACTGGGGGATTGCATGCCATAGAACATAATATTATAAAGATAACTCCAATATTTACATATATAGACAGTAGAGAAGTTGGTGGATACAGCTACGAGAGATTCAACAAAAATCCATTTAAGGATAAAGCAGTTATCTTCATCTATGACGGAAATGAGGGGGGTTTTGGATTAGCAGAGATTTTATATGAAAATGCTGAAAAACTGTTAAACAAAAGCTTAGAGCATTTGAAAAACTGCAACTGCCCAGACGGATGTCCTCTATGCATTTATTCAACGAAGTGCGGAACATTTAATGAATTTTTAGACAAATGGCAAGCAATAAGAATTTTGGAAAAGTTACTTTCTTAACATTTTTGATATAATATTAACTGCCTCATCTATTGTAATAGGTATCTCATCTATATTGTAGCCCATATCCCTCAACTTAATAAAAAGCTTAGATATCTCAGGAACATCTAAATTTAACTCATCCAAATTTAATGAAAATAAATCTTTTACTTTTCCTTCAAATATAACCTTTTTGTTTAATACGTAGCATCTATCTGCCAAACCAGCCAAATTCAAATCATGAGTAACTAAAACAACCGTCTTTCCATCATTTTTAAATGATTTTATTAAATCCATAACCTCTAATCTGCTTTTAGGGTCTAATGCAGAAGTTGGTTCATCCATTAAAATAACTTCTGGCTCAATAGACAATATACAAGATATTGAGACCTTCTTCTTTTCCCCACCACTTAGATTGTAAGGATGTCTGTCCTTTAAATGGTAAATTTTCATATCTTTTAGTGTTTTATCTGTAACCTCTATTGCCTTTTCTTTTGAGTAAAGATGTAGAGGGGAGAAAGCCACTTCATCCCAAACAGTTGGATTGAAAAGCATAGTATCTGGATTCTGAAAAACAAACCCTACCTTCCTCCTAAATTCCTTCATTAAATTTTTGTCCTTCAATACTTCGTCAGTTAATTTTTTACCTTCAAAATAAACCTCTCCTTTATTTGGAAATACCAAACCACTTAAAATTTTTAATAATGTGGTCTTTCCCGCTCCATTAGGTCCTAAAATAGCCACCACTTCATTTTTATAGATGTTTAAGTTAATGTTGTCCAAGGCAATAGAGCCATTAGGATATTTGTATGTAACATCTACAAGTTTATATATCTCTCTCATAATATCCCCCTATCAAACAATACAAGTGAAACAGTTGTAATTATTGAAAATAACAAAAATAGAATATCTTTAATTTCTATTTGTTCTCTGTAAATGTGTTTTATTTCTCCATTATATCCCCTTGAAAGCATTGCGTAATATACATCTTCTCCCATTTCATAGGTTTTTACAAACAACGCCCCAATGGCTTTTCCTGCCTCTTTCCAACTCTCCACCATATCCAATTTATTAACAACCCTTGATTTTCTTGAATGCATCATATCCAACACAAAATTTAAAAGTAAAAATATGTATCTATAAGCAAGGTTTGTTATGGTTATAACAACATCAGGAACGCCTAATTTGTTCATGGCTGAGGTAACCCTATTCCACTGCGTTGTTATTGGGATAAGAACGGCAAATGATACACATGTTGCCACTCTCAAAGTGAATGTTATCGCATATACCACCCCCTCATAAGTTATAGAGATGTGAGGACTATCTAATATAATAATTAAGTCCTTTCCAGGAGTCATAAGGTTAAACATTACTGGAATGGCAATAATTCCAGCAAAAATTGGAATAAAGAAATAAACTCTTTTTAAATACTGCAATAATGGTATTTTTGATAAATATGCTAAAATTAAGGCAATTAAGTTAAATACAATTAAAGTTAATATGTTTTTAGATAGAACACTTCCAATTATAAATATAATTAGGGTTATTATTTTTATCCTACTCTCCATATTCTGCAAAATCCCAGGATATTTTGAATATTTCTCAAAAAATATGCTCTCATTTAAATAATTTATCACATGCTCTATGGTTTTATCAAATAGCTTATTATTCATACTTTCACATTTTTTAATTTTTTTATATTATTAAATGATATTTTTTTGTTTAATTAGTTTAAAAAATGAGGTTTTACCTGACTTTGATTTTATATTTTAGATATAGAGTTATTAGTTAGCTTGAAGATGCCTGTGGATTGACAACCTTAACCAATATATAATAAGCTCCTAAACACAAGGCAACACCAACTATTGCAGATATAATATAACCAATAGACGCATGGACTTTATCTTCCCAACCAGGAATATTATAGTCAGGGAGAGGGGCATAAGCCCAGATATCAGCTAAATGTAA
>JAMOTQ010000116.1 GCA_027068365.1 Methanocaldococcus sp. | reverse complement strand
TCATTCAAGGGGAGGGAAAGGTGCTGTAAAGGAAATGATATCTCCAATGGATGTGTTTTTAGCTGGGCTTTGTGGATGCATTTGTATAGCTGTTGGTAACACATTAAAAGCCAATAATATAAATGCCAATGTAAAAGTTGATGGTAAGGTTGAAAAATCTTTTGAGGAAGGAAAAATAAAAAAAGTAACTTTAAACATATATGTAAAAGTTGATGGAGATGTTGATAAAGAAAAATTAAAAGATATGATTTTAGAGGGTTCAACAAAATGTTTGATAAGCAATACTTTAAACTGCGAAATTGAGAAAAATGTAATATTCGAATAATTATTTATAATAAATCTTTTATTTTTTATACTCCTAAAAATTTATATTTGTGATTATTCTAAATAGTTTATATAATATGTTAATGTTTGTTTTAAGCTTTAAAATGAAGATTGTTGATTAAAAATAACCAAAGGGATTAATATGGCAAAGATTTTGGTTGTTACTGATGGGGCTTATGGTTATAGAATTAAAGGAACTGTAAATTCTTTTGGAAAGAAGAATGAATTTATTGGCATTTATAAAGTTGATAAGCCAGATGATTTGGTGGTTGATGATATAGAGTTTCCAGAAGAGTTGTTGGAGAAGATTAAAGAGGCAGATATATTATTGCTATACACTCAACATCCTGACAATACTTATTATCTTTGCTATGAAGCGAGAAGGTTGAATAAAGATATTGGTATAATTGTTGCTACTTGGAAAGGGGAGGGAGAGAAGAAGGAGTTAAAAAAGTTTGATGCCATATGCCCAGAGGAAATGTGTTTATTAGATGAGAGAGAAGTTGGGGATTTAATAAATAAATATCCAAAATTAAAAGAGTTTTTAGATGAATTTGGAACTCCAAAGGTTAAGGTTTATGTTAAAGATAATAAAGTTGTGGATGTTGAGGTTTTAAGAACTTCAATATGTGGCTCAACTTTATTTATGGCTAAGTTGATGAAGGGGATGGAAGTTGGTGATGTTGAGGAATTTGCCAGAAAATCAGCAATGTTGATTCAAAGATACCCATGCGTTGCTGGAAAGATAAAGATTTTTAGAGGGGATTGTAAGAAACAAAAAGCTTTAAATATACATAAGGAGGCAGTTTTAGAGGGTATAACATATATTTAAATATTCTAATATCTTTTTTGGAAATATTAAAATACATTAATTAATCAAAACCTATAAATATCTCTTTTTTTTCTATTTTATAAAAATTAATAAAATGGAAGTCATAAAAATAAAGATAAATATATAAATAAATAGTATTATAAAGGCATATATACATATATAAAAACAAATAATTATAGAAGGAGGGATAATGATGTTAGAGGCATGTGAGTCAAAATTGGATGTAATCAAAAATTTCATTCCGTCATGGTTTGCGGCAGTGATGGGAACTGGAATCTTAGCAATTGATAGCTTACTATACTCAGGTTATTTACCAATTTTAAAAAGTGTCTCAGTTGCATTGTTTTACTTTAATATATTATTGTTCTTTATATTCTTAGTTCCATGGATTTTAAGATGGATTATGTTCCCAAAAAATGCATTGGCTGACTTAAAACATCCAGTTTTAAGTGCCTTTTATCCAACCATTGCAGTAGGTTGTTTAGTTTTAGGGGCTGATTTTATAAATATAGGGCATAATATGTTTTGGGGGAAAGTATTTTGGTCTCTTGGAGCTATTGGAATGTTCTTATTCAGTTTAATAGTCCCATTCTACATGTTTAAGTCAGAGAGTATAAAGTTAGACCATGTTAATCCAGGTTGGTATATTCCACCAGTTGGTTTAATTGTTATTCCAATAGCTGGAAGTTTAATAATGCCTCATTTAACTGGAATCTGGCATGAGTTGGTAGTTCTTATTAACTACTTCGGTTGGGGGGCAGGATTCTTCCTATATTTAGCTTTGTTGGCAGTGGTGATTTATAGGTTTATTTTGCATCATCCACTACCATCAGCAATGGCTCCAACGGTTTGGATTAATTTAGGGCCAATAGGTGCTGGAATTGTTGCTTTAATAAATATAGTCAATAACTCCCCATTTATATCAATAAAAGAGCCGTTTTATGTATTTTCCTTCATATTCTGGGGCTTTGGTTTGTGGTGGAGTTTGATGGCTATAATAATGACAATATATTACGTTAAAAAGCTAAAACTACCTTATGCAATGTCTTGGTGGGCGTTCATCTTCCCCTTGGGGGCTTATGTTGCCTCATCTCACTTAGTTTATAAAATATTCAACTTCTCAATAATTGATTACATTGGCTTTGCACTCTATTGGCTCTTATTCTTCTTCTGGGCAATAACTTTAATAAAAACAACGTGCAAAGTATATACTGGGGAAGTGTTTAAAGGTCACTAATGGGGTGGAATTATGGAAGAAATTGTTTATAAAAAGATTCTTTACCCAACTGACTTCTCAGAAACTGCAAAGTTGGCATTAAGCCATGTTAAAGCATTTAAAACTCTTGGAGGGGAGGAGGTTATTTTATTGCATGTTATTGATGAGAGAGATATTAAAAAGAAAGATATATTATCCCTATTGTTGGGAGTTGCTGGATTAAATAAGTCAGTTGAAGAGTTTGAGAGTGAATTAAAAGAGAAACTCATCAAGGAAGCAAAAAATAAAATGGAAAACATTAAAAAAGAACTTGAAGATATTGGATTTAAAGTTAGGGATATGGTTGTTATTGGCATTCCTCACGAAGAAATTGTCGAAATTGCCAAAAATTGTGACGTAGATATAATTATAATGGGTTCTCATGGAATAACAAACTTAAAAGAGATATTACTTGGCTCAGTTACTGAAAATGTTATTAAAAAGTCAGATAAACCAGTTTTAATTATAAGGAGAAAAGAATAATTAAATAAATTCTTTTAATTTTTCATATAACTCTTTTATTGATTTTGAAGCTTTAATATCACCATCACAAAGTAAAATTTTGTTTGCAATTAACTTTGGCACATCAAAATCAAAAGGAATTGAATGGAATATTTTAAATGGGTAATTAATCTCATTTATGCCTTTTTTATTCTCAACAATTAAATACTCAATATTAAAGAAATTTAGTGTTTCTATTAATCTTAAACAATCATTAACACTTGATTTTGTTGGCTCAACTATGCAGAGGGCTAAATCAACATCCTTAACCGTAGATATTAAAGGGCATCCAACTCCTGGGGGGCCGTCTATAAGCTCTACCTCTGCTTTATACTTTTTTGCATGCCTCTTTATATGCTCAATAATCTTTCCACTTCCACTCTCACCAACCTCTAACTCTCCCCAGATTAGTGGAAAGCCAACAAAACTCTCATATATATAGCCACTTTCGCGTTTAGTTGGCTCTATTGCATTAAACTCACAAATTAGCTCACAGGCACCACAACCTTCGCAAAGTATTGGATTTATCTCAAAATCCTCTATTGCATCAAATTGGCATATATTTAAGCATTTTCCACATTTTATACAGTTATTGTTTATTTTATACACTTCCCTGTAAATAATTTCCAACAATCTTTTATCTTTAACATTAAACATTAAATTAAAGTTTGGAGCATCAACATCACAATCCAATGCCACTATATTAAAATCTTTTGAAAATAATTTGGCGAGAGATGTTGAGATAGACGATTTCCCAACTCCTCCCTTTCCTGATACGACTGCTATCTTCATCCTATCCCCAATTTAAATATATGTGAAGAGGCATTGCTTCGCTACGCTCAGCAATGCATCCTGTTTTGATGAAACAGAAAGCTTTGCTTTCTGGCTATGAAAACTCGGAGAGTTTTCATTTAACTTTTTCTAAAAGTTTCCCTGAGATGATTGCTATCTTCATCCTATCCCCAAAATCCAATTTGCTATCTCTTCCATATAATTTCTCAAATCATCATATTTTAAAAAGCTCTCTCCTTTGCAGTAGCATTCAACTATCCTTTTATCATATGGAATTTTAAAGTCATAATTAATTTTTAAATCACTAATCCCATATTTATTTAAAACAATCTTGTATGGGATATTTAACTTTTCAACAACTTTAATTATTCTCTTAGCATCTGAAATACCAAAAGGAGTTGGTTCAGTGACTATAATAACTTTATCTGCGTTAATTAATGCCCTTACAACATTGCAGTGAGTTCCTGCGGCAGTGTCTATAATGTTAATTTCGCAATGTTTTGATAATCCGTATTTTTTTGTTTCAGTTACAATTTTTGCTGTCTTCCTCTCTCCTAAATTTGATTTTCCTACAATTAAATAACCGTTATCAAATTTTTTCTCATAGATTTTTCCAATACTTCTCTTTTTAAATGTTATATTGCTATTTATCCCACATGCTTTGCATCCACTACATAACTCTTCAACAAATATTAATTTATTTTTAACTTTCAATAAAGCCCCTTCTTTACATACATTATTGTAGTTATATGTTTTTCCCTCCTCTATATTTGGAACTTCAATGAAAATATCTTTTATTGGATTTAAATCCTCACAACCTAATAGATAAGGAAGGTTAGGGGTTTCAACATCGCAGTCAATTAAAGCAGTTTTGTAATTCTCAATAAAATAAAAAAATAGATTGGATGAGAGCGTAGATTTCCCAGTTCCTCCTTTACCCCCAGTTACTGCAACAATCATTATCTCACTCAAACTTTTCTAATTTTTTCTCTAAAAATAGCTTTATGCATTCATCAATAGATGTTGTGTTTGCCTTATAAATCTCAATGCCAAGCTGTTTTAAAACATTGTATGCCTTTGGACCTATATTCTGGACTATAATGGCATCTACCCCTTTGTCTGCAATTAACGATGCTGATGTTGTTCCAACTCCTCCCCTTCCCTCTCTTGCAGTGTTTTCAATAATTTCTTTTCCTTTTATCTCCCCATTTTCAATCTCTACAATCATAAATTTTTCACATCTTCCAAAATGTTGGGATAATTCATTATTTTCTATTGGTAGAGCTATTTTCATCAAATCACCTAAAAATTTTTTGAAATATATAAAACACTTATGCGTGAAAATATATAAACCTTACTAAGATATTATTTAAATATTCAAATTCTTTTTAAAAATATTAAAATTCATTATTTAATCGGAAATAATAAATATTAGTTCTAAAATTCAAAAATAAGGGGTGGGATTAAATGGTGGTGATAAGGGTTTTTGGAACTGGCTGTCCAAAGTGTGATGAAGCTTATGAGAATGTTAAAAAGGCGGTAGAAGAGCTTGGCATAGATGCAGAGATTGTAAAGGTGTCAGATATTAATGAAATATCTGAATGGGTTTTTTTCACTCCAGGAATTGCATTTGATGATGAAATCATCTTTGAGGGTGAAACTCCATCAGTGGAAGATATTAAGAAAGAACTAAAAGCATACTTAGAGGAAAAATAGGTCTCAATATATTATTTAATTTTATTATTTTTGCTTATTTAGATTTTTAATTTATAATCTTCATTTGTCAAACTTTAATTTTTGTATATAAATTTTTATTTTGAAATCTGTTAATAAAGAGGATTGGTGATAACATGATTGTTTGGAATTTAATCTGCCCAAAATGTGGAAAAAGAATAAGATTTAAAGTAGATGTCTGCCCATGCATGGCTTCTGAGGTAGAATTACCAAACTGCCCAGATTGTGGAGAAAAGATGGTTCACGACTACACATCATTAAAAGGTAGGAGAAGAGTAAGGAGGAGATAGCAATGGACATTGTAGGTTTTACATTGCATATAATCAATGTTATGATAAACACGATTATTGACTATTTAAATGTAAATAGAGTTTTAGCCCTACTCTTAGCTTTTTTAATGGCTGGTGGAATTGCATCAATGATTAATAAAAACTTTATTATAAAATACTTTGGCTCAAACACACCAAAATATATCTCCTATACAGTAGCCGCAATTAGTGGGACATTGTTGGCTGTTTGTTCTTGCACCATCCTTCCATTATTTGCCAGTATTTACAAAAGGGGGGCTGGAATAGGACCAGCAACAACATTCTTGTTTTCTGGACCGGCAATTAATGTTTTGGCAATATTTTACTCAGCGGCTTTACTTGGCTGGGATATTGGATTTTTAAGGGCTTTTTTTGCAGTAGTTGTTTCAATATTTATAGGTTTAGGTATGGAATTAATTTTTAGAGAACATGAGAAAAAAAGAGCTTTGAGGGTTCCAAAGGCAGATAAGATATCAAATAGACCATTATATCAGACGATAACATTCTTTGCATTGCAGTTTATTATGTTGTTAGTAATTACTGCATCACCCAAGTTGTTTCCAACGTTATCAATGCCTCTATACGATGGATTCTTGTTAAAGCATCTGCTATTTATAATATTTGGAATTATTTTAATTATAACAACAAAAATGTGGTTTAAAGATGAAGAAATAAAAAGATGGCTTAAAGAGAGCTTTGCATTATTAAAAATTGTCTTTCCACTGCTAATTATTGGGGTTGCAATAGCGGGAGCTATTAAAGCTATCATTCCACCAAGCTATATAGCAACCTATGTAGGAGGAAACTCTATAACTGCCAACTTCATTGCCTCATTTATTGGAGCTTTGATGTATTTCGCTACATTGACAGAAGTGCCAATTATAAAGGCGTTAATGGAGCTTGGTATGGGTATAGGTCCAGCAATGGCTCTGCTGTTGGCTGGACCAAGTTTAAGTATTCCAACGGTCTTAACAATCTCAAAGGTCTTAGGAAAAACAAAGGCATTAACCTACTTAGGTTTAGTAGTTATATTTTCAACAATTTGTGGTTATATTGCTGGGATAATCCTTGGATAAGTTTTTAAAGCTCCTTTTTAACCTTCTCATTTAGTTCTTTTAATTTGTTGTATAATTTTTCATACTCCTCAGTTTCTAAGCCAAGTTCTTTTAATTGATTTATTATTGCCTCAAAATGCTCCTCTGTATGCTCTAATGTATGAAAGAGTTTTTTTATTAACTTCTCTCTTTCCATAATTTTCACCATTAGTTATTTATACCCAACAACAACATAAACTAATATTATCCAAAGTATATAAATGTTATTAAATTTTTGAGGGATAGTAATATGCAGATGTGTGAGTTGTGCGGAAAGCTTGCAGATAAACTTTACAAGGTAATGATTGAAGGTTCTGAAATGTATGTTTGTAAAGAATGTGCTAAATTTGGTAAAAGTCCAAAAACATATTCAAGATTAGGTAAAAAAACCATAATAGGAAAAGGAGCAATAACAACCAATAAACAAGTTAAAAAATCTATTAAAAGAAGGAGAAGGGATATATTTGATAATTTACCAATGTTGAGAGAGGACTATGGAGATGTTATTAGAGAGGCAAGGGAAAAAAGAGGTTTAACTATTGAAGAACTTGCTAAAAAACTTAAAATGAGAGCATCTACCTTGCAAAAATTTGAGAGGTATGAATTGGAGCCAAATGAAAGAGAAATTAAAATATTAGAGAAAGAGTTAAAGATAAGCTTAACTGAAAGTGTTGGGGAAGAAAGTTCATATTATGGTAGTGGGGATGAAGATGGATTTACCTTAGGAGATTTCATTAAAATTAAGAAATAGTGAGGTAGTAATATGGAGGGAGAAAGTTTAATTTTGCTTATTTCTGCAATCTCATTTGTAATTATAGCCATCTTTGTAATAGGCCTTGGGCTTTGGTATTTTAAGTTTGGAGGTAAAAAATCAATAGAACAATAACTCCTATAATTTTTTGTAAATATCATGCAATACTGCTGAAAATATTGTAACCGTTAGGAACATTACTGTCAAATCCATTATCGCTAAACTTACTCCAATACTAATAGATATTGCTTTAGATGACGTCTGTAAGATTGTGGCTCCTAAAAATACAATCTCATAACCAAAAATTATTTTAAAAATGTCAAATATGGTATCATAAAGAATCTTTTTCTTATCTTCCCTAATCTCCCTTATAGTTAATGTTTATTATTAACATTAAGACCAATTCGGCATGGAAATTAACTAAATTTTTTTATCCTTCTTCTCAATAAACTCCCTCAAAACAGAGGTTGCATAATTTCCCTTTTTTAAACAAAATTGTAAAACATAGCTATTATCTTCAATCCAATATTTCATATTGTATATTTTCCCAATCATAGCCCTTCTACCCCCAATAAATGAACCAAACTCTCCAATCTTAAAGTCATCTGGTTTTAGGCATTCCCTCTCATAAATCTCCCTCTCAATCTCTCCCTGTATTCCAGATGCAAATCTCGTTTTATAGCCAAATAACGCCCCACTTGGCACACCATCAATTAAAATATCTCCTTCCATTGGCTTAAAGCCATACTCAAACCTTCTGTTTATTATCTCATTGAATAAATAGGATTGATAGGCATTTATAAACATGCATCTTAAATATGGTGGAAGAATCATAAACGCCTTTTGATAGCTCCCCGTCTCAATATATGCCTTAATCATCCTCCTTTCATAAAAAAATGCCTTTGGAAATTTTTTATATGCCTCTTTAAAGTTTTCTTCATCTAACAACTCCCTTGCTAACTTTGACTTTTTGTCATCATAAGGTAGAGGAGTCCCGCAATATGTATAAAATGCAGCTTCCCAATCCCTCTCTATAATAAACCTTCCAACAATATGAGTTATTGGTCTTGTAGTTCCAAATCTTTGAACTCCATAGTAATTCAAGAAGTATTCCAGCTTACATAACTCATCTAATGCTTTTTTCAGCTCTTCTCCTTTAATCTCTGGTTCCCTAACTCTTATAGTAAATCTATTCCCCCACAAGTCCCCCAACCTTATTTTTCTATTTGTTTTTTGGAAATCTCTCAATATAATGCCCTTAATCTTAACTTTTTTTAAATCCTCCAACCTCACATTAAAACAGCCAACTCTTTGAGTTGTTATGGCATATTTATCCTTATTTCCAGCAAAACCAAAGTGTTTTCTCTGCTTTCCAACTCTATTGGCTATTTCTCTAATGGCATCCAATGTTGTCCAATTCCTTTTCTCTAAGGTAAAGTGTATAAAATTTCCCTTCCAATTTTCCTCATCTTTAAATTCTATACTCTTTCCAACTTCCAATATAACGCCATTAGGTGTTATCTCCTCAACAATAAAGTCCTCTGGATATTTCTTAATAATTCCTCCCGTATAGGCATCAGTTAAGTATTTAGTCATGTTTAATGGCATTTCTTTTAGCTTTTCTTTAATTCTGCTGTCTCTTAATTTTTTTCTATATTTTTTTAACTTCTCTTTCAAATTTTTTTCACTTTCTTTTTTCCTCTGCTCAATTAAAAAATACATATAAATCACCTACTACAATTAATAAATAGCCAAAATTAATTTTGTGGTGAAATAATGAGACCTAAGAAGGTTTGGAGGGAGTTGTTGGAAATAGCAAAAAATTACTATGATGAAGATAAGATTTTTTATTCAAAAACTAAAAGAGGAGCTTATAAGATAAAAAGCTTTACCAAGGATAAAATAGTTATTGAAAAATTGAGGGGAAAGTTGGATGAGGTCTTAGGGAAAAAGAGGTTTGTTGAAAATTGGGATAAACTTGTTCATGGTGTTGAGTGGAATTTACCCCCGGCAATAAAGTCCTTTTTAAAGTTACACCCAAAAATAGTGGAAAATGAAAAAGGAAATCTTATTTACAAAGAATAACTTTATTCTTTTTTAAAGAGATGGCTGTGTGCTTTATTTACATGTCTTGTGTAATCTTTTGAGTATCTGAAAACTTTTCCACATCTTGGACATTTAAAGAATGTTTCTCCATCTCTACTTGTTATTTTTATTGCCTTCAATCTCAAAATCTCACCTCCATGAGCGTTATTTATTTGAGAGGGGCTTTTTAGAGGGTATTAATATATTATGCAAAAACACATGAAAACCAATATAAAATTAAAATTACAATAATATTTTATTGTAGATATTAAAATGCATATAAAAATTTTTCTCTAAAAAGATGTGGGGGAGATAATGAGCTTAAAATATATTTTTTATCCAAAATCAGTGGCAGTTATAGGAGCTTCAAATAAAGAAGGTAAGGTTGGATATGCAATAATGAAAAACTTAATGGACTTCAATGGAAAAATCTATCCCATAAATCCAAAATATGATAAGGTTTTAGGATTAAAATGTTACAAATCAGTTTTAGATGTTGAGGATGATATAGATTTGGCAGTTATAGTTGTTCCAAATGTTGCAGTTCCAAAGGTATTGGAAGAGTGTGGAGAAAAGGGAGTTAAAGGGGCTGTAATCATAACAGCAGGATTTTCTGAGGTAGGAAATTATGAGTTAGAAGAAAAGATTAAAGAGATAGCAAAAAAATACAACATAAGAGTTATAGGACCTAACTGCTTAGGGATTATGAATACGCATATAAACTTAAATGCTACATTTGCAAAGGTATTTCCTCCAAAAGGAGGGGTTTCAATAATCTCACAAAGTGGGGCTGTTTTAAATGCCATATTAGATATAGCTCCTTTATTAAATATTGGCTTTTCTAAGGTTGTTAGCATTGGAAATAAGGCAGATATTCAAGAGAGTGATTTATTAGAGTATTTTTTAAATGATGAAGACACTAAAATAGTTGTTTTATATATAGAGGGGTTGAAGGACAAGAGATTTTTAAAAGTGGCTAAAAAACTATCTAAGAAAAAGCCAATAATTGCTCTAAAAAGTGGAAGGACTGAGATTGGTAAAAAAGCGGCAAAATCCCACACTGGCTCTTTGGCTGGTGAAGATGTTATTTATGAAGCGGCGTTTAAAGAAGCTGGTATAGTTAGGGCATATACATTTGAGGAATTGGTTGATTTAATCCATTTATTTTCAACACAACCAATAATAAACTCAAATGAGATTGGAATAATAACAAATGCCGGTGGTTTTGGGGTCTTAGCGGCTGATAGTTGTGTGGATTATAACATGAAATTATCAAACTTTGATGAATCAACAATAAAAAAGCTTAAAGAAATTCTACCTCCAACTGCCAATATATCAAATCCATTGGATATTATAGGAGATGCTACACCAGAGAGGTATAAAAAGGTTATAGAGGTGTTATCAGAGGATAATAATGTTAAAGGGCTTTTGGTTATCTTAACTCCACAAGAGATGACAAAGCCGTTGGAAGTTGCTAAATCCATTATAGAAGTTAAAAATTCCCATAGAGAATTTAAAAATAAGCCATTAATCACTTCATTTGTTGGTGGGGTCTCAGTTAAAGGGGCTAAAAGTTATTTGAGGAAGAACGGAATTCCATCTTATATAACACCAGAAAATGGTGTTAAAGCCCTCTCCCACTTATACAAATATAGTTTAATGAAAGTTAAGGAAGATTATGATGAATACTTAGAAAAGGTTAAAGAAGAATTTTCAAAAATTACGGAAGAAAATAAGGAGATTATTAAAGAGTTATTATCAAATCCAAATGAGTATAAAGCAAAAAAATTATTAAACCTTTACGGCTTCCCAGTTCCTAAGGGATACTTAGCTAAGAACGAGGATGAAGCTTTAAAATATGCTAAAAAATTGGGAAGATGTGTGATGAAAATTGTTTCTCCGCAAATATTACATAAGACAGAGGCAGGGGGAGTTATAATAAATCCAGAAAATCCAAAAGAGGCATTTAAAAAACTAATTGAAAATACCAAAAACTATGCTAAAAAGAAAGGAATTGATGATTTAATTATAGAAGGGGTTTTAGTTGAGGAGTTTATTGAGAAAGATAAGATGGAAATTATAATAGGAGCTAAGAGAGATGATATCTTTGGCTCTGTTGTGATGGTTGGATTGGGAGGAGTTTTTGTTGAGGTCTTAAAAGATGTATCTTTTGGCATATCACCAATAACAAGGGACTTTGCTCATGAGATGTTGAAAGAATTGAAATCATATAAGGTCTTAGAGGGTGTTAGGGGTAGGGCTAAGAAAGATATTAACTTTATTGTTGATTGCTTAATAAAGATTGGTGTATTTATGGATATCCATAAAGAGATTAAAGAGATGGATTTAAACCCTGTCTTTGTATTTAATGAAAAAGAAGGGGGATGTATTGGTGACGCAAGAATAATAAAAGAATAATAATTAGTGAAAAATAAAAAAATGAAAAATAAAAAATAAAAGCCAACCGGTCCCAAGTGGGTTCCCGGTTAGCACTCGCTACTACCTTTTATTTTAATGTATTTCCCAAATATTGACCTCTTTAATGATATATTGACCTCATCAAGCCATTGGTCTGCTATTGGGTCAATGTAAAGTTTAAATTCGTTGTCGTAGATTAATTTATCATTTTCGTTTGGTTGAGTTATTGCAATTCCAAACTTAGGACCTCCTCAAGCGAATCCTTCAAAGTGTATAACCACAGTGTCTTTATTTGATTTCTTTAACCTATCTAAGATGAATTTCTTAGCTTCATCAGATATAACAACCTTCTTCATTTCATATCACCATGTATTATTTAAGCCCATTATCATTACTTTTTCAATAAATATATACATGACAACCTCATATATATAATTTATGATTATGTCAATACTTAACACAACCATACAAAATAGGACTAAAAATAAAAAGGAAAAGGAAAAGAATAAAAATAATAAGATATTATAATGAGATGAATTAGTATAAAAACATTAAGCTAATGTTTATTTAACTACTTTAAATTTAAAATCTTATAAATGGTGATATTTTATGCAAATGGTGCCACCAAGTGCTTATGATAGAGCTATTACAGTGTTTAGCCCAGAAGGTAGGTTATATCAAGTAGAGTATGCAAGAGAGGCGGTGAGAAGAGGAACAACAGCGATAGGTATTGCTTGTAAAGATGGGGTTGTCTTAGCGGTAGATAGAAGGATAACAAGTAAACTCGTAAAAATTAGGTCAATAGAAAAGATATTCCAAATTGATGACCATGTTGCCGCTGCTACATCTGGATTGGTAGCTGATGCGAGGGTTTTAATAGATAGAGCGAGATTAGAGGCACAAATTTACAGATTAACCTATGGGGAGGAAATATCAATTGAAATGTTGGCTAAAAAGATTTGTGATATTAAGCAGGCATATACACAACACGGAGGAGTTAGACCGTTTGGGGTTTCATTATTAATTGCTGGGATAGATAAAAATGAAGCAAGATTGTTTGAAACAGACCCAAGTGGGGCTTTAATTGAATATAAGGCAACGGCAATAGGTAGTGGGAGACCTGTAGTTATGGAACTCTTGGAGAAAGAGTATAAAGATGATATAACATTAGATGAAGGTTTAGAGTTGGCAATAACTGCATTAACAAAAGCAAACGAAGACATAAAACCTGAAAATGTTGATGTTTGTGTCATAACAGTTAAAGATGCTCAATTTAAAAGAATCCCTACAGAAGAGATAAAAAAACTCATAGAAAAAGTTAAAAAGAAATTAACTGAAGAAAATAAAAAAGAAGAAGGAAATAAAGAAGAAACTAAAGAAAAACAAGAAGAATAAATCATAGCAAAATTTTTAAATTCGCTATTTTAAATTATTTTAAACAGTAATTCCTAATGGTATCAAAAATACCTTTCCTTCTTATGACGCACTAAGAGGACTTTTATAAAATTCACTTTATCCGAAACATTTATATAATGTGGGGAGGGATATTATGGTGTCCTTAGAAGAGGCAGTAATTGCAAGATATACATCCCATGGAGAAAAGTTTGAAATTTTAGTCGATCCCTACTTAGCGGCTAAGCTTAAAGAAGGTCAAAATGTAGATTTTGATGAACTTTTGGCTATTGAGGTAGTGTTTAGAGACGCAAGTAAAGGGGAAAAAGCCCCAGAAGAACTTTTATCAAAGGTCTTTGGGACAACAGATGTTAAAGAAATTGCTAAAAAAATTATATTAAAAGGTCAAGTTCAATTAACTGCTAAGCAGAGGGAAGAAATTAAAGAACAAAAAAAGAAACAAATTATTAACATAATTAGTAGAAACACCATAAATCCACAAACAGACACACCTCATCCTCCACATAGAATTGAGAAGGCAATGGAGGAGTTAAAAATAAATATTGACATCTATAAAAGTGCTGAGGAACAAGTTCCTGAAATCGTTAAAAAACTTAAAAGAGTTCTACCCATTAGATTTGAAAAGAGAGATATCGCTGTTAAAATCCCAGCAGAATTTGCTTCTAAGGCATACAATGCCTTATACCAATTTGGAGCTGTTAAGCAGGAAGAATGGCAACCAGATGGTTCTCTAATTGTATTGATTGAAATACCAAGTGGTATTGAAGCGGAGTTTTATGCTCATCTAAATAAAATAACCAAAGGAAATGTCCAAACAAAGGTTGTTAAAAGATATAGTGAGTAATTTGCATATTGAAATATTATAAAATAGTAGATATTAAATAGATATTAAAAATGAGGTGAAATATTATGTTTAGCCACACAAAGAAAGTAGGACCAACAGGAAGATTTGGACCAAGATATGGTTTAAAGATAAGAGTTAGAGTTAGAGACGTTGAAGTTAAGGCAAAAAAGAAATACAAATGCCCTGTTTGTGGATTTCCAAAATTAAAGAGGGTTTCAACATCAATATGGGTTTGTGGAAAGTGTGGAGCTAAGATAGCTGGAGGGGCTTATACACCTGAGACAGGAGCAGGAAAGGCAGTTATGAAAGCAATTAGAAGAATCGTTGAGAGAAAAGAGGAATAAATTTTTTATATTTTAAATAATCCTTTTATTTTGGGGATGTATATGGTAGAATACAAGTGTTTGAACTGCAAAAAAATTATAAAATTTGAAGAGTTAGGGAAAAGAGCAAGATGTCCATATTGCAGTTATAAGATATTGGTTAAACTTAGACCAAAAGTAGTTAAACATGTAAAGGCGAGATAAATGATAATAACAACTTCAAAAAAACCCTCCCAAAGAACGAGAAGTTTTGCAAGAGAGTTAGAGAGGACTTTAAATATTCCTTATGTTCAGAGAGGAAAACTCTCATTAAAGGAGATTTTTGAAATAGATAAACACGTTCTTTTAATTGGCGAATTTAAAGGCAACCCTGGAACTTTAGTTGTTTATGATGTTGAAAATGAAAGAAGGTTATCAAGCTTTGTCTCTGTTAAATTACAGAGAGAGATTTGTGGAGAAAAAATATATAACGATGACGGAATAAGAATAAAGATTAGTAAAGAGCTTAAAGATAATGAGGATTTTCAAAAATACTATGAAATCTATGATGAATTTTTGTTTCATCACTTAAATGTTGATGAGAACAGTGATATAATATTAAAATTAGAGAAAGACCCAAAATATTTATTTGCTATGCAATTTTACAAGGGAAGAGTTAAAATAGGTCCTTTGATTAGAATAAAATCTATTAAACTCTTTGATAGCCTTTTATAAAGGGAGTTTTATGAATTCTTTTGAGTTAATATTGGAGTTTGATAGTGAGGAAGAGGCAGAAGTTATTTATAAATCCATATTTTTAGAACATTTAACATCCCAAATAAAATCCTCTGCCAAAATGGAAATAAATAAAAATGTAATAAAGATAAATGTTAAAGCGGAAGATATCTCTATATTAAAGGCATCTATCTATTCTTATTTAAGATGGATAGGTGTGTCGCAAAACATCTATAAAATTTGTAAAGAGTAAGGAGGTGGTAATTTGGCTAAGATATTCAGAATAACAGGAATTATGAGTAAAAAAGGTAAAGACCCATTATACTTTAAAAAAGAATATAAGGCATTAAAACCAGAAGATGCTTTGGAGATATTATACTCTGAATTTGGAGGAAGATACAAAGTTAAAAGAAGTAGAATAAAAATCTTAAATATTGAAGAGATAAGCCCAGAGGAGGTTACAGACACTATATTAAAAAGAGTAGTTACAGCTTAAATAAAATATTTTACTACAAAATAAACATAAAACTTTTTTTATTCACATAGTTTTAATTTTAGAGAACTAATTAATTTTTATTTTTTATCCATTAATTTTTGGTGATATTATGGAGGATAAAATTGAATTTATAGCCAAACACAAAAAATGGTTTGTAGTAAAAAAATTGAAAATAGATGAAAACACCGAAGATATTGAGATAGCTCGACTGTTAGCATCGATAGATGAAACAGTTTTAAATAAAATCCCAGAATATTTACCATTTGATATGAATAAACTGTATGAAATTGCAGACGAAATATATAAGAAAAAAAAGGGAAGGATTACAGAAGAAGAAATAGCTGAGGTTTTAAAAAAATTAAAATCCCCTGCAACTACAAGGAAGTTAAATCAAATAACTGAATCAAAGGAAGGTAAGGAGATATTAAAAGCTATTTTAAATAACATAATCTTAGAGAGATTAGGAATTCAAACAAGAGTTTCTCCAAAGGTTATTGAGAAATATATTGAGAAGGAGAGAGAAAATGAAGGTTGAAGAAATTTTAGAGAATGCAAGAAAGGCATTCAAATTAACTACAAAACATTTTAATAATAAAATTACATTTGAGAGGGCTCTTTTTTTAGGTTGGTATTGTAATCTAAAACAGCCATGCAAATTTTGCTATATGGCTACACAAAAAGATAAGATAAGAGACCCAAGAAAGGCAAGGAGGAGATTGGAAAGTATTTTAGCTGAGGCAATTTTAATGAAAAGAATTGGGTGGAAATTAGAATTTATTTCAGGAGGTTATGGCTATACAGCTAAGGAGATAAATGATATTGCTGAAATGGTTGCCTATGTTCAAAAATGTAAGCAGTATTTGAATGTTGGAGTTGTTGATTTAGACAACATTAATTTAAATGTGATTGAGGGAGTTGTTGGAGCTGTTGAGACAGTTAGCAAAGATAGGGATTGGATTTGCCCAGGAAAGCCATTGGATAAGATTAAAGATAATTTATTAAAAGCTAAGGAATTGGGTTTAAAGACGGGAATAACAATAATATTGGGATTGGGAGAAAAAGAGGAAGATATTGAGAAATTATTAAATTTAATTGAAGAGTTGGATTTGGATAGGATTACCTTCTACTCTCTAAATCCACAGAAGGGAACGATATTTGAAAACAAACCATCAGTAACTACAATAGAGTATATGAACTGGGTTTCTTCTGTTAGGTTGAATTTTCCAAAGATTAAAATCATAACCGGCGTTTGGGTTGATAAAATTCCAATGATTAGCCCTCTAATTATGAGTGGCTCTAATGTAATAACCAAATTTCCACTATTTTCTATCTTTGGAACAAAAGAGGCACATTGGATAGAGAAGGAGATTCTATCAACTGGAAGAGAACTTTTAGGGACATTTACAGATATTGATATCTTGGCTGGAAAAAAAGTGTTAGAGAAAACTCCTTATGTAGAGGAAGAGATAAATATAAGTAGCGAAAATATTAAGAGGGTTGAGGAGCTTAGAGAAAATATAAATGAGAGAATAGAAAGTTACGTATCCAAAGTTTTGAAAAGGGTGGTTTAATGAATATAAAAGATATAAAGTTGAATGCAGATGAAACAAAAACAACTAAAGCTATATTAAAAGCAAGCTTTAACATGTGGTTAGATATTGTTGAGGCTGATGTTGTTATAGTGGGAGCTGGTCCGAGTGGTTTAACATGTGCGAGATATTTAGCTAAGGAAGGATTTAAAGTCGTTGTTTTAGAGAGACATTTAGCATTTGGTGGAGGGACTTGGGGAGGAGGAATGGGTTTCCCATACATTGTTGTTGAAGAGCCAGCTGATGAAATATTGAGAGAGGTTGGAATTAAGTTAATTGATATGGGAGATGGATATTACGTTGCTGACTCTGTTGAAGTTCCTGCTAAGTTAGCAGTTGCGGCAATGGACGCTGGGGCTAAAATATTAACTGGAATTGTTGTTGAGGATTTAATTGTAAGAGATGAGGGAGTTGCAGGGGTTGTTATAAACAGCTATGCAATTGAAAGGGCTGGATTACACATCGACCCATTGACTATAAGAAGTAAAGTTGTGGTTGATGCTACTGGGCATGAGGCATCAATAGTCAATATCCTTGTAAAAAAGAACAAGTTAGATATGGATGTCCCTGGGGAAAAATCAATGTGGGCTGAGAAGGGTGAGAATGCATTATTAAGAAATACAAGAGAAGTTTACCCAAACCTATTTGTTTGTGGAATGGCTGCTAATGCATCTCATGGTGGATATAGAATGGGAGCGATATTTGGAGGAATGTATTTATCTGGAAGATTATGTGCTGAATTGATATCTGAGAAATTAAAAAATAAAGAATAATTTTAATTTTTTATACTCTCTTTAAATAAAACAATCTGCTCTCTCAATTTATGATTTCCTACTTTTCTGGCAATATTTAGAATTGAATCAATCTCTTCATCAAAGTTCTTTAAAATCCCTTCTTCAATCCTTTGAATCTTTAAATTTATTAAAAATAAAGCTTCATAATCAAAAGATGATTTAAATTCTTTTTTGTCTATAAAGTCCTTAACCATTTCTAAAATCTTTATAATTGACAATCTTTTTTGTATAAATTCCTCAGTTAGCTTTCTCCTCCTTCTCCCAGTTAAAAGTAGCTCAATCTCACTTTTTAATTCATAACTTCCCACTCTCAAAGCTATATTAGTTAAGCTCCTAACTTCGGATTTATAATCTAAAACAATCCCCTCATCTAATCTCAAAATTTTTAAACCAATTAGATTTAGAATGAACTTATCTTCATAAGATTTGTATGGTTTCTTCTCTATATAACTTTTTAAATACTCCAAAATCTCAATAATCTTTTTTATTTTATTTTTTTGGGACTTTGTTAATCTTTTTTTCTCTCCAAATAGTAAAAGATTTATCTCTCTCTTCATGTCAAAACTACCAACTTTTTTAGCTATTTCTGAAATTTTACTTGCTATTGGTAATATATCCTCATCTAAAACATGTCCTTTTTCAAGATAATCCAACATTAACCTTATAATTGCCTTCTCATCACTACCTTCCTTTGCATACATCTCTAAAATCTCTAAAATATAAATAAATTGCTCTATAATTTCTATTTTACTTTTTTCTAACAACATTTGAATCCCTTCATTAAAGATAAATTAAAAAAATAAAAATATTGTGATTAATGGATTATTCATCTAAACTTCTAAACACATCCTCCATAGCCTTTATTGTCTTATCAACAACTTCATCATCATGTTTTATTGAGGTAAAGCAACATTCAAACTGTGATGGTGGGATAAAAACCCCTCTCTCCAACAATCCCCAGAAGTATTTCATAAATTTTTCAACATCACTCTGCTTAGCAATCTCATAATTTATAACTTCCTTATCATTGAAGTAGATTTGGAACATTGAGGCAATGTTATAGACCTTAGCTTTAATATTATATTTGTCAGCTAAATCTCTTAACGTCTCTGCCAATGTTTTGGCTGTTCTTGTTGTTTCTTTATAAAATTTATCATCCAATTGTTCAAGTGTTGCAATTCCAGCAGTTATTGATATTGGATTACCGTTAAAAGTTCCCGCTTGATATATAGCTCCCAATGGAGAGAACTGCTCCATAATATCTTTTTTTCCTACAATTGCACCAATTGGAAAGCCCCCTCCTAAAATTTTACCCAAAGTAGCAATATCTGGAACTACTCCAAAATACTCCTGAGCCCCTCCCTTAGCTAATCTAAACCCTGTTATAACCTCATCAAATATAAGTAAAATATCATTTTCCTCAGTTATCTCTCTTAAAAACTCTAAATAACCTTCTTTTGGTAAAATACAACCAACATTACCCATAACTGGCTCAACTATAATACATGCAATTTCATCTTTATTTTCATTTATTGCTTTTTTTACGGCATCTTCATCATTAAACGGAACTAAAATTGTGTTTTTTGTTGTCTCCTCTGGAATACCCGGAGAGTTTGGATGTCCATGAGTTAAAGCTCCACTACCACTCTTAACCAAAACATAGTCATGAGCTCCATGATAAGCTCCATCAAATTTTATAATCTTCTTCCTTCCAGTAACTCCTCTTGCCAATCTTATTGCTGACATCGTTGCCTCTGTTCCAGAATTAACAAATCTAACCATTTCAGCACATGGAACTCTTTTAACGACTTCCTTAGCTAAAATAATCTCTTTCTCTGTTGGACATCCATAAGCACTTCCCAATTCAAGTTGTTCTTTTACAGCTTTAATTATCTTTTCATTCGCATGACCTAAAACCATCGGACCATAAGCTAAGCAGTAATCAATATAGCGGTTTCCATCAACATCAAATAAATAGCAGTCCTTTGCCTTTTCAACAAAAAATGGATATGGCTTAAAGTATCTGACTGGACTATTAACTCCTCCAACCAAATATTTTTTTGCCTCTTCAAACAATTCTTTTGATTTGTCCATTTTTAAAGCCATGTTTTCACCTCGTATAAAATTACTCAGTCAGAATATTAAAATGTATTAAGTTAAATCAGTCCATTAAACTTTAATATCCAAACAACTATTGCCACTAAAAAGAAGGGTAGAACCCCACAACCCAGCCATTGTTTTTGATTTAAACTCTCTTCTCCAAAGATTTTGGCAGAAATATGCCCAAAAATCACAGCTCCAATAAATAAAAATATTAAAGTAGAGATTCCACTAAACATTCCCAATCCAGCAGTATATACATAATTTGCCAAATATCCAAAAATAATTCCACCAACAGTATGAATCAAGCAACATTTTCCTTCTAAATCCATATTAATCCCTCACTATATCCTCTATTGTATAAACATCTATCTTCTCCTTTGGTCTTTTTGAGTCACTAAAAGAGTAATCAACTACAACCTCAACCTCATCATTTACCCAAAATTCTTTATTGTTTAAGATTTTATCCCCTATTTCCAACAAAAATGCAAACTTCCTCTTTGTTTTTAAAGAGCCCTTATCTATCTCTATAACCTCTTTTTTACATTTTGGTTTTATTATAGAATAGTGCATAAATCATCCCTAATCTTTCCCATTCTTTATTTTCTATCCCTTTATAGCCAGTTTCATAGACCTCTAAATCAATACTCCCGATATCTCTATTAAAATCTTCTCCAAGATTTTTAAGGAGTTTTTAGAAGTTAAAATATTGGCTTCCATATTATCACAAAAATTAAAAAGATTTATCCATTATAAGCCCTCTCCAATGGAGGGACAACTTGCTTCTTCCTTGACATAACTCCTTCTAAGAATACACTGTTTCCTTCAACTTTAACATTAAATGCCTTTTCAAACATCTCCTTATTACCAATAACTAATGCCTCACTACCCTCCCTCATAATATCGGTTATCAAAAACACAATCAAATCATAGCCCTCATTTTTTAATTTCTCCTCTAACAATTTGTAAATATCATCCTTTTTACTTTCAACTTCGCTGACATCTATAACCTCAACCTGTCCAATTCCAACCTTCTTTCCATTGAAGTCAAAGTTCTTAAAGTCCATATTAATTATTTCTTCTGGCTTCAACTTGCCAACTGTTGATTTTGCTTTTAAAATCTCCATACCAAACTCTTCTATATTGTTTATTCCAGCTATTTCAGCTAATTTTTTAGCCATCTCTTTATCTAAGTCAGTAGTTGTTGGTGATTTAAACAAAACTGTATCTGATATTATTGCACTCAACAATAAACCAGCTAAATCTGGCTTTAACTCCTTCTTCTTTCCACCAATTAAATCGATGGCATCTTTGAAGTATAATTCAGCAATAACTGTTGCTGTTGAACCAACTGGCTTAGCATAGTATAAAATTGGCTCAGTAGTTGTTAAACCAACCTTGTGATGGTCTATAATTGCTATTAACTTCCCCTCTTCTAAATCATCAAAACTTTGGCTCTTTTCTGAGTGGTCAACTAAAATTATTTCCTTACCCTTAGCTGACTCTATTAATTCTGGCTCCATAATTCCAAACTTTCTCAAAACAAACTCTGTTTCTGGATTTATATCCCCTAACCTTGCTGGGTAGCAATCTAAGAAGTATGCTAAGACAATAGCTGATGCTATGCTGTCAGTGTCTGGATTTTTGTGCCCTACTACGTATCTCACTTTCTCACCCTTTAAAAATTTTTAACATATTCATGCTAAGTTTTATATAATTAATTATGGATAAATATTTATCCCCCAACGAACCGACCCAAATGGAGCATATCCATAGAGTTGCGATGATAGCGGGTTCGAAGTTGGGGGGACAAAAAAGGAGGTCTGGGCGCGTCGTGGGAAGAGGGCTTTTGCCCAATGAAAATGACCACGATACAGCACGACCTCCTACATTCATTTTAATGTTTGTTATGTTTGTTATTAGTTAAGTTAATAAATTTTTATTATTTTTTAATATTTTTTAACAATGTTTAAGTTATGTTTTATTCCTTCTCATTCCATTAAAGCTAAAAATTTTAAATTTTTATAAAACTTTATCCAACTTCTCAACAACTTTGTAGATATCCTCTTTTCTAACACCTATAGCTGAATTTACAACTATATAATCATAAGGATACTCTTTTAAATAGCAAGTTCCAAATTTGTCAGTTCTTCTAACCCCTCTTGGTCCAGTAACTCTCAAATTATATAACTTACCAGCAACATCTAATGGGTCTTTTTTTGTTGTTATGCATGAAGATATAGGGTTTTCTACATTTAAAACTCTTTCATTTTTTTTCTTTGCCAAGTCATCCAATAACTCATCCAATAATTTTTTACATTCTTTTTGTTGCTTCATCAAATCTATATAATTTTTAGTCCCAATTGCTAAAAGAGAGATTAATATATTAACAATTGGATTTGCTGATGCCCTCCCGGGATAATTTAAAGAAATCTCCTTTAAAAAGCTCTCATCTTTTGTATAAATTATTCCTCCACCAATTGGAGTGAATAGATTTTTATCAGATGAGCTAACAACTGCATCAACCCTATACTTTAAAGCTTTTTTTAATCTCTCAATATAATAGAAGTTTTGAATGGCATAGGCACCATTTATTATGTGAGGTATATCATATTCTTGGCATATCTTTGCTATTTCCTCAATATCATCACTCTTCCTTGGAGGGAAAAATGTTAAAGTGCTTAAAACTACTGGGTTGTTGTTATTTCTAATTTCTTTTCTTATGGCATCTTCAATATCTGAAACATCAACTTTAACAACATCTCCATCTAAAACTGTCTCAACCAACCTCATCCTCATGCCAATAAATGAAGTTGCCTTTATAGGACTTTTATGGGCGGCATAAGGGTAGATAACAACATTTGAATTGTATTTTTTTCTTGAAGCAGATAAGCAGAGAGCTAAACTCATCCCGGTGGCTACTGGTGTTGCTATTGCCCTAACTTTTAAACCTAAAACTTTTAAAAAGCTCTCTAACAACTTGTTTGTTAGTTTATACATCACACTTGCTCCCGGAGCTTTTGGTTGTGGGTCTATTAAGTTCCCACTCCTTCCAACACCATGACAGAAATCAAAAACCCCCTCCCTCTGCAATTTGGTATAAACCCTTGCCTCTCTTTCACCAATTTGCACAACATTTGGGTCTTTGTCAGTGTCCATGAATGATAGCAATCTTAATAGGAGTTTTATATGTTCCTCATCTATACCATTTTCTGGAACTTTTCTCTGCTTTAAGATGTTTTCAATAATCTTTAAGTTTTCTTTTAAAGTTAATTTTCCTCTATTTTCCATGTGTTTTGGGATTAATCCAGTTATGTTAAGTTCCATTCAATCACCTTTTTATAGTTCCATGTAAAAACATTATACAAAAATATTTGCCAAATATAAAGGTTTAGTTATTGAATTTAAATCCAAAACTACATTGGGAGGGGAAAAATGATTAACATTTTAATAGTGGGGATTTGTATAGTTATGTTTATCCTCAGTGTTGTTATGCCACAATTATACTATTATTTTGCTCTATGGCCTAATCTCTTTATTTATATGCCTTGGCAAATAGTAACCTCTATATTCATGCATGGGGGAATAACCCATTTATTGGTTAATATGTTTGTATTATTTATATTTGGGACGTATTTGGAAAGAATTGTCGGCTCAAAAAACTATTTGTTGATATTTTTAACATCTGGAATTGTTGGGAATTTGGCTTATATATTGTATGCTTATTTAACTGGCGATTATTTTCCATCGGTTGGAGCTTCTGGGGCTATATTTGGGGTAATGGGTGCTTTGGCTATTTTAGCCCCACATTTAAGGGTTGTTGTGTTTCCACTACCAGTTCCAATAAGTATAAAATTGGCAGTAATTATATTTGCACTTATTGATTTGATATTACTTCCCTACACTTCAAAAACAGGAATTGCACATATAACGCATTTAGCTGGGCTTATAACTGGTTTAATACTTGGAAAGTTTTTGTATAATAGGATGGATGTTAGATATTATTAAATTGGTATAGATGGTGAAATAATGAGTATATTTAAATTCTCAGAGAGGGAGATGATTGATTTAACAATATCAGTGTTGGCAATAACATTTATCTTTATATATCCAAATCTTACAATATTAAATTTTATTGTGGGACTAATTGCAGTGGGTAGCGGATTTATATTCCACGAATTAATGCATAGAACAGTAGCGAGGAAATATGGAGCGTGGAGTGAATTTAGGGCTTGGTATGAAGGTTTAGCATTGGGTTTTATATTAAAGGTTATTTTTGGAGCTACCTTTATAGCTCCTGGGGCTGTCTATATCTATAAAGATTATTTAACTTATGAAGAAAATGGAAAAATTGCCTTAGCAGGACCTTTAACAAATGTTGCCTTGGCATTTATATTTTTAATAGTGGCTTTAATCTTTAAATACAATCCACTAATGTCTTGGATAGGAATTTTTGGATTTCATATAAACCTATTCTTAGCTGGGTTTAATATGCTCCCAATCCCTCCATTTGACGGGGAAAAGGTTTTAAAATGGAATCCAATAATTTGGGCAATATTTGGACTTCCTCTAATTGGATATGTAATATATGTAATGTTTTGGTGAAATTGTGAATATAGGAGAGATTTTCCAAATGCTTTCTTTGATGTATTTATTGTTTTTACTTATTGGATTTTTAATAATTTCAAAATTTAACCTATTCCTATCCATAATATTTTTCATTCCAATAGTTTTTTGGATATTTTGGGCAAAGGTAAAAAGAGAAACATGGGACATATCCAATAGAGAAAATAGAATAATTCCCCTAATTTTTACTTTAATTTATTCTTCTATATTAGCAATATTATGGAGAAACATCTTTATAATAATTTTCCTGGTTAATGTTTTGGTAATTTTAATAACCACAAAATTTTGGAAGATAAGCATGCATAATTATGGGCTGTCAGCCCATGGTTTATCTTATATATACCTTCACAAACAGTATTTGGCTATCCACCGTGTATCTAATATTGGTAATTTTTACTGGCTATGCAAGAATTTATTTAAAGAAACATACAGTTTCTCAAGTTGTTGCTGGAACAATTTTGGGAATTTCAGTTAATTATATTTTACTAAACCTTATTTAGGTTTCTTGTTTCATCAAAATATACACCACAGTCCTATAAGGGGGAATATTATGAAAAATACAAACTTAACAATCTCAATCATTGGAGGAACTGATGGTTTAGGGAAGTGGTTTGCAAGATATTTAAAAAATAAAGGATTTAACGTTATAGTTACTGGGAGAGACATTGAGAAAGGAAAAAATGTTGAGAAAGAGTTGGGAGTTGAATTTACCAACAACAACATCGAAGCCGCTAAAAAAGGAGATATCGTTATTGTTGCAGTTCCTATTAACGTCACAGAGAGGGTTATAAAAGAGGTAGCTCCCCATGTTAGAGAGGGATGTTTATTAATGGACATAACCTCAATTAAGGAGATTCCTGCAAAAGTTATGGAAGAGAATGTTAAAGAAGGAGTAACAGTTATCCCAACCCATCCAATGTTTGGACCATCAACACCATCCTTGTTAAGGCAGGTTGTTATTCTAACCCCATCTGAAAAGCATAAAAAAAGTGAGTGGTTCAAAAAGGTTTATAACTTTTTAAAGAAAGAGGGGGCTAAGGTTATAGTCATCCCTCCAGAAAAACATGATAAAATTATGGGAATTGTTCAGGGACTAACTCACTTCGCCTTTATATCTTTGGGGGCTACATTGAAAGAACTCAATGTTGATATAAAAGAGTCAAGGAAGTTCGCTTCCCCAATATACGAATTGATGATTTCAATTATTGGGAGGATTATAGGGCAGAATCCCTATTTATATGCTGACATCCAAATGTTCAATCCAAGAATAAAGGAAATTCATGAAACCTTTATAAATCAATGTAAAGAGATTAGTGAAATAGTTAAAAATAAAGATAGAGAGGGATTTGTTAAAATAATGAAAGAAGCAGCTAAACATTTTGGTAATGAGGCAAAGAGAGGAGCTTATTATTCAGATAAAGCTGTCTTTGCATTAACTTCTGAAATAGAGAAGTTGAATAAACTCATTGGTAAAGAAGTGGCTGTAAAAAATATAAATTCAAATGCTGTTCATTTTGGAGTTTTAAAGGATATTGAAGATGATTACTTAATATTGAATAAAAATGGTAAAGAGCAGAGATTTAATATTTTGAAGGTTGATGTATTTGCTGGAAATGAGTTGAATGAATTAAAAAAGAAGCACTTGGAAAGGAGATATATAGATATAGCTGTGTTATTTAAAAAAGAAGTTGATGAGGAAGTTATTTTAAATTTATTAAAAAAAGTTTTTGATATTGAGATAATTGACATTTATGAAGGAGACAAAATAGAGGAGGGGTATAAAAGTATAACATTCAGAATTTATGGATACAATAAGGAGGAGTTAAAAAATATGGAGAGAGAATTTTTGAATATAATTAAAAATATTGGTGGAAAAAAAAGGTTTAAGTAAGTTATGGCTTTATTGGGGAAAAGCCACTATTAGTATAAAACTTTAAGAAAGTTTCATCAAATAAAGTTTTCCTTAGCTTTCTTAAAGGGTTGTTCGGGATATCCCAAAGCGGGGCTTTGCTACATTTAGTCCCACTTTAATAAGAATAATAGCAAAAATTTGGGGGAGTATACCAATAGAGGGGTGAAACACCCTCTATGGCTTTAAATAAAACAGATGACTCTTACATCTACAATCAGAGCATCCAAAGTTTTCAACAAAATCAAATTTTTTCATAAATTCATTTGCAACCTCACACTCAACCTTTTCATTTGTGATATAAATTTCTTCAACCTTCCCAAATTTTAATAAATAATCAATATGCCAATGCAATTTCTTATCATCTTTTAAATGCCTCTCAATTCTATTTTTTAGATTTATTGAATTTCCATAGGCAGAGCCAACATAGAAGTAATAACCTTTCTTAAAAAATCTCTCTGTTTTGCCAAACTTTATTTTTTTACCTTCTTTTAACCTAATTTTTAAGATGTAAGTTCCTTTTTCATTAGGAATGTTGTTTTTTGAAACTTTTTTAAAGTTAAATTTTTTTAAGATATTTTCAAAGTGCTTAATTTTTTCATAGTAGGGACATTTTTCTTTTATTTCTTCAAAACATTTATCACATTTTGGCTTAGGAGAGCAAATCTCCCTCCCAAAAACAACCAGTAAATTATTTATTACCTTCCAATATTTTTTAGGAAGCTTTTTTCTCAATTCAAATTCCGTCTCTTCAGGGGTTTCGGTATCAACTATCTCCCATCTATTACAAATCCTATGAACATGAGTATCTACACAAATCCCATCCTTGTTAAAAGCCAAAGTTAAAACTAAATTTGCCGTCTTCCTCCCAACTCCTGGGAGCTTTAACAACTCTTCCAAAGAATCAGGAACCTTTCCATTATAATTTTCTTTTAAAATTTTAGCCAATTTTTTTAAATTTTTTGCCTTAACTTTATAAAATCCAGCAGGATATATTAAATTTGTTAATTTTTCTTCATCTATATTTAATAAGTCATTAACATTCTTAACTTCTTTAAATAACCTCTTAGAAACCTCCTCAGTAACTTCATCTTTTGTCCTTGCACTTATTATTGTTGAAACTAAAATTTTAAAAGGGTCTTTATCCTTGGCTATCTCTGTAACTACTGCATTTTTATTTAATTTTTTTAGAAGTATTTCTACCAACTCCATAAATATCACAAAATAAACATTTAAAATTAGTTTAAAATAGAAACTAAACATTATAAAAAAAGATTTATTAAAAATTACTTCTTCTCAGCCGCAATTATAAGCAACATTCCAATTAAGTCCCCTTTTTTAACCTCTCCACTAAACCCACATGCAAAAGTGGCCATGTCTGCCTCTCTTTCAACCTCTATCGGCATTGGAATTTCCTCACCAACAGCTATAACCTGCCCAACTCTATGCCTACCATAAGGACAGATTAAAAGAACTGACATTGGAGGTATTTTAATCTTCTTAATTCTTATTGGCTTTATGTCTCCCTGCTTAAATTCCATATCTTCATCAGCAACTATTGGCTCAATTTTTACTTCATTTTTAATTATCAAATCATGCCTTACCTCTTCTTCCTTAATTTCTTTCTCTATTTTAGCCATCCTCCCAACTATCCTAAATACCATAAATATCACCCAAGAAAATTAAAAAAAGTAATATTTTTCTGATTATACTGTCTCGCCTTCCGCTTCTCTCTTTTCGATTCTTGACTTAATCAACTTCAATCTGAAGAAGTTTTCTCTCTCCATCTCGTCCAATCTCATTGATATATACTTTTTGAGGGCTTTTAATCTTGGGATGATGACATATTCTAAGGCATTAACTCTCCTCTTTGTTGTTATAATCTCTTCAGCTAAGAGTTTAATTGATGTCTCTATCTCAGCTAATTCAGTTATTAATTCTAATGCCTCC
>JAMOTQ010000115.1 GCA_027068365.1 Methanocaldococcus sp. | reverse complement strand
TTTATAAATGTTATTTAATATAAAAAATAAAAATTAGATAGATTATTCAATGTTAATTCCTTTCTTAATTGAGGTTTCTGCTTTTGGTAAAATTACTGATAAAACACCATTTTCAAATTTAGCTGATGCGTTCTCTTCTTTAACAGTTGCAGGGAGTTTTATTGTTCTGTAAATTTCTTCTTCTTCTGGAATCTCTGAATAGATAATTCTCTCACTCTCAGTTATCATTAATGGGCTTCTCTTAGCTCTAATCTCCAATGTATCTCCAACTGCATTTAATATTATATCCTCTTTATTAACCCCTGGCAACCATGCAATAACTTTTATATGTTTATCTCCTTCAATAATTGAGATTGGCATGAATCCTTTTCCAGATATTTGAATTCCTGTTGAGCTTTGAATCATTGTGGCTCCTGAAACTGGTGTTGTGAAAAACTCTCTAAACATTCTTTCAAATAATGAGTCAAATGGGTCTCTTCCAAACATTTACCCCCACCTCTTTGTTTGTTTTCTGGTTATATAATGTCTTTGAAGTTCTATATAAACTTTTCTATAATTATTTAATTTAAATGTTTAATTTTGCTGTTAAAGAGTTATAAATAAGTTTTAGCATAACTTAGACATAACAAGATACGGGGGATTACAGATGTTTGGAAAATTAAAAGAAAAACTTATGAAAACAGCATCAAAGATTACTGAAAAAATATACAATAAAGGAGAAGCTGAGGAGATTAAAGAAGAAAAACCAAAAATATCTTTCACAAGTTTATTTAAAAAGGAATCTAAAAAAGAAGAGGTAGAAAAAAAGATATTAGAAGAAGAAATTAAAAAAACTGAAAGTATAAAAACACAAATTCCTAAAAAAGTAGAAGAAACCAAAGAGGAAATTAAAGAAGAAAAAGAAGAGAAAAAAATAACATTCTTTGATAGATTTGGCTTAACAAGAGCTATTAAGAAAGTTCTGAAAAAAGAGGTTGTTATATTAGAGGATGATATAAAGGATATTTTAGAGGAGTTAGAAATAGAGCTTTTAGAGGCAGATGTTGCCTTAGAAGTTGTAGAAAAATTAATTGAAAATATTAAAAACGAATTAGTTGGAAGAAAAATATCTCCTGATGATAATGTAGAAGAAATTACAATAAATGCTGTAAAGAATGCTATAAAAAATATCCTATCCCAAGAAAAAATTGATATTGAAGAGATAATTAAAAAGAATAAAGCAGAAGGAAAACCAACGGTTATTGTATTTGTTGGAATTAATGGGACTGGAAAAACTACCACAATAGCTAAATTAGCGTATAAATTAAAGCAAAAAGGTTATAGTGTTGTTTTAGCCGCAGGAGATACTTTCCGAGCTGGGGCTATTGAGCAGTTGGAACAACACGCTAAAAATATTGGAGTTAAAGTAATAAAGCATAAACCAGGAGCTGATTCTGCGGCAGTTATCTATGATGCTATACAACATGCGAAAGCAAGGGGAATAGATGTTGTTTTAGCTGATACAGCAGGAAGGCAGGCAACGAACACAAATTTAATGGAAGAAATTAAAAAGGTTGTTAGAGTTACAAAGCCAGATTTGGTTATATTTGTTGGAGATGCGTTAACTGGAAATGATGCTGTTTATCAAGCAGAAGAATTTAATAGGGCTGTGAATATTGATGGAATTATCTTAACAAAAGTAGATGCAGATGCCAAGGGAGGAGCGGCTTTATCAATTGGCTATGCAATTGGAAAACCAATTTTATACTTAGGAGTTGGGCAGAGGTATCAGGACTTAATTGAGTTTGATGCTGACTGGATGGTTAAAAAATTGTTTGGAGAGGAAGAGTTTGAGTTTTCAACTGAGAGAGAATTTTAAAATTTTTAAACTATTCTGATAAATTATCATTATATGCGGCATGTGCAATTGCATGAGCTAAGAATGGAGCCAAGATTAAATAAACAAACGCTAAAAGTGTTTCTCCCAAAGCTAAGAAGATTAAAAAGCATGCACAGTCAATAACTCCCAAAATATGGATTCTTGCATAAATAATATTTTTTCTATCCTTTTCTACCCATAATCTATAAGATGCCAATAAAATACCAAATGAAGCAATAAAAACAAGAACATCCTTAACAATTTCAATAAACTGCTCCATAAAACATCACCAATAAATTT
>JAMOTQ010000114.1 GCA_027068365.1 Methanocaldococcus sp. | reverse complement strand
GATAATAACACATTAGCTTTATTATTTGCGGCTGATAGAGTAGAGCATACAAAATTAATAAAAGAAAAATTAAAAAAAAGAGATGTTGTTTGTGATAGGTATTTATATTCCTCCATTGCCTATCAAAGTGTTGCAGGAGTTGATGAAGATTTTATAATGTCAATAAATAGATATGCTTTAAAGCCAGATATTGTTTTTTTACTAATCGTTGATATTGATGTAGCTTTAAAAAGAGTAAAAACAAAAGATATTTTTGAAAAAAAGGATTTTTTAGAAAAAGTTCAAGATAAATATTTAGAATTAGCCAAAGAAGAGGACTTTATAATAATAGACACTACCAATAAATCAATTGAGGATGTCCATAAAGAGGTCTTAAACTACCTTAACATCACATCAAATTTAGTAGAATAAATTATATAAATGACTAATTATTGATTTGTAAATTGTAAATTTTGTTATGGGGGAGATTATGAAAATAGCATGTGACATTCCTGTTTCAGAGGTTATGAGTTTTCCAGTAATCACAGCAACAAAAGACACAACAATATACGATATAGCCAACATAATGACTGAAAACAATATAGGGGCTGTTGTTATTGTAGAAAACAATAAACCAATAGGTATTGTAACAGAAAGAGACATTGTAAAAAGAGTCGTCTCAAAAAATTTAAAACCCAAAGATGTATTAGCCGAAGAAGTAATGAGCAAAAAAATCATTACAATCAATCAAAATGCCTCAATTAACGAAGCGGCTAAACTTATGGCAACTCATGGTGTTAAAAGATTGCCAGTTGTAAAAAATGGAGAATTGGTAGGAATAATTACACAGAGTGATATTGTTAAAGTTTCCCCTGAGTTGTTGGAAATAGTTATGGAGTATGCCTCAATAACTCCAGAAGAAAGGGACGTTATCTCCTTAGACACTGACGAGTTTAGTGAAGAATACATAAATGGAATATGTGAAAACTGTGGCTATCAGGGAAGGGTTAGATTATACCATGGGAGATACCTATGCGATGAATGCATAGAAGAATTTGAAGAAAAAGAAGAATAAAAATAAAAAAATTAAAAAATTTTAAAAATTATTCATGAGCTATTCCTACAATCTCCTTTAATGTTAAATTCTCCTCTTTTAAAAAGTTAATTATCTCATCACAAACTTTTTTAAATATGTCATAGCCCCTATAATAAACCCCACTCCCTATTTGAACAGCTGAGGCACCAGCCATCATATACTCAATAGCATCCTCTCCGCTCATAATACCGCCAACACCAATGATTGGCACATCAAAGTTCTCATACAAATCCCAAACAACTTTTATGCCAATTGGTTTTATTGCTCTCCCGCTCAAACCACCAAACTTGTTAGCTAAGATTGGTTTTTTTGCCTTAATATCTATTGCCATTCCCCTAACTGTATTTATAGCCACCAATCCATCCACACCAGCATCTACAACCGCCTGGGCTATTTCAATTATATCTGTAACATTTGGCGTTAATTTAGCAAAAACTGGAACTTTAACAGCTTTTTTAACTGCCTTACAAACACTATAAGATAAATCTGGATTCTGCCCAATTGTGGCTCCATAACCCTTAGCATGAGGGCAGGAAATATTTAGCTCAATAATATCCACATACTCCTCCATCTTCTTAGCTACTTCAGCAAACTCTTCCTCATCTTTTCCATAAATTGAGCCAATAATTCTAATATCCATCCTATTTAATTCATCTCTAACTCCCTTTATCTCCTCCAAATACTCATCAATTCCCGGATTTGGCAAACCCATAGCATTTAAAAATCCACCATAAACCTCAACTATTGTTGGATTCCTATGCCCAGGGTTTGGATTTAAACCAATGGACTTTGTTGTTACAGCTCCAGCTCCTCCTTTGGCTATTCTTTTTAAAGCACTTCCTGTTTCCCCCATTATTCCACTTGCTAAAAAAACAGGGTTTCTAAACTCTATTCCACATAAATTTATTTTCAACATATATCCACCCAACCAAAAGTTTTAAATAGTAATTCTTATGGTATAATGATATTAAATTTTTGATGGCTAATAATTACCTTTTTAAAATACATTAAAATACATGCGATTTTTATTCCAGCTAATAAAATAAAAACAAAATCTAATGCTATCAAAATTATATTAAAAAGGTGAGCTAAACATGCCAGCACCAAGATACAGGTCAAGATCATACAGAAGAATATATAGAAGAACACCAGGAGGAAGAATAGTCATCCACTACAAGAGAAGAAAGCCAGGAAAACCAAAATGTGCTATCTGTGGAGCTGAATTACACGGAGTTCCAAGAGGAAGACCTGTTGAAGTAAGAAAGCTTCCAAAAACTGGTAGAAGACCAGAGAGACCTTATGGTGGCTACTTGTGCCCAAGATGCTTAAAGAGATTAATGATTCAAAAAGCAAGAAACCTCTAAGCAAAAGTTTATATAACAAAAAATTATATAATTGTTAATCCAATTTTGGATGGGTGAATAGATGATAATCACCATCGGGGGGCTACCAGGAACTGGCACAACAACAATTGCAAAGATGATAGCAGAGAAATATAATTTAAAGCACGTATGTGCAGGATTTATATTTAGAGATATGGCAAAAGAGATGGGAATGGACTTACAGGAATTCAGTAAGTATGCAGAACAGCATAAAGAGATTGACGAGGAGATAGATAGGAGACAGGTGGAGATAGCAAGGCAGGGAAATGTTGTATTGGAGGGAAGATTAGCGGCGTGGATGCTTTTAAAAAATGGAATTAAGCCAGATTTATCAATCTGGTTTAAAGCCCCCCTTGAAGTTAGAGCTGAGAGAATTAGTAAAAGAGAAAATGTAAGTAAAGAGATTGCTTTAAAAAAGATGGTTGAGAGAGAAGCAAGTGAGAAAAAAAGATATAAAGAAATTTATAATATTGATTTGGATGACTTATCTATTTACGATTTAGTTGTTGATACTTCAAAATGGGACGTGGAGGGAGTGTTTAATATTGTCTCCTCTGCCATCGATAATTTAAAAAAATAACGAGGGGATGATATTAAACCTCCCTCATTGGAGGATGAGTTGTGATTCGCGAGAGTCACAACAACAAAAATGAGGTGAGGTAAATGCCAGCTATTGAAGTAGGAAGAGTTTGTATAAAAACAGCAGGAAGAGAAGCAGGAAAAGTTTGTGTTATCGTAGATATCTTAGATAAAAACTTTGTTGTAGTTGATGGATTAGTTAAGAGAAGAAGATGCAACATAAAACACTTAGAACCAACAGAGAA
>JAMOTQ010000113.1 GCA_027068365.1 Methanocaldococcus sp. | reverse complement strand
AAAAAATCTATTCTAACAACTTAACAACCTTCTCCTCAATCTCATCAACTGGCTTATTTAATATATTAGCCAATGCCTCTGCAAATATTCTTGCATACTTCATAACATACTTTTTCTTTTTCTCTTCCTCTGCCTCTCTTCTAATTCTTGATAAATATTTCTCCAATTCTCTACCACAAATCATTAACGCATGTCTAATTTCATTATAAATCTCTTCATTTTCATTTTCACTGCAAGCAACTGCCTGCTTTCCTGCTGAGGTATAAGGAATAAAGGTTGAAATTAAATTAACAAAGACAGTTATTGGTGCATCTTCTCCTCTCAATCCATATCTCTTCCAATTTATGCTCTTAACTGCCTTAGTCAAACCACAGGCAGAGGCATCATATAGCAAAGGAACGTGGTTAGCAAATCTCATAATCTCCATTCTTCTTCCTTCATCACTCTGCCTTCCTGCATTCCCTCCATAAGCGATAGCAACTTCAACAGCGAATGGAATTCCACCCTTATAGGTCTTTGGATTTCTTGTAATTGCTTTAACAAAGTCAGGATGTAAAAGTTCTTTTAATGATTTTTCTATATTCTCTGCTCCAATAGGTCTCAATCCCGTTGTTGGTGGAGCCATGAATTCCATGCTTTGAAGACAATTAACAATCATCTCTGCCTCATCCCAAGTTAATTCCTTAGGGCTTTTATTTAAGATTTTTTTAACTTCATCCTCAAATTTTTTTAGCTCTTCATCTGATATTAACCCTTTATTTTTTATTTCAGCAATAAATTCATCTGGACTTTTAACAATATTTTTAATTTTTTTGTTTAATTCATCAACAACTGTGGCTGATAAATAGTTCTTTTCAGCCCATTCCATAAAGTTCTCAGGTATCTTTTTAAAGTGGTTCTTTATTTTATTTATCTCATCCTTACTTAGCTTATTAAATAAGTATTCCATTGTTACATACTTTAAAGCATACCTCTTTAACTCGTCCAAACTTTCTGGAAGGTTTTTAATCAACATCTTAACGGTTTCTATCTCATCGTTAGTGATGTAATCTTTAAATCCATTTAAATAACTATTTATGTCTATATTTAAATAGCAAGAAACAACCATATCCCAAAAAACACTATCCTTAAATTTTTTTAATATCAAGTCCCTAAGTAAATAAGTTGAAAGCTCTTTAACCCTCTTTGTTGTAACTCTTGACAATTCAGAGACGAGCATTGAAGAAACTTTCTTTGATTTTGTCTTTCTTGCAATATACAACAGCTCATCGGTAGTTAAACCATAAGGATGGGGCTTCATCTCCTCCGGTTTTTTTGGCAGTTCATCAACAACCCTATCAAACACAACCTCTCCATAAGGGTCTTTCAACACAATCTTTGCATGTGGTGTTGCTAAACTTATCCTCCTTAAATATTCAAAAGGTCCAAACTCTCCCCTGTTATAGCTAACTTCCTTAAACTCTCCCTCAACCCTTGTCCCTCTCCATTTCCCTTTCCTTACCTTTTTTGATACAATCTCCCCCTCATTTTTCTCAACATTCATCTTTACTTCAACTTCGTATATATTTCCATCCCCAGTTGATGTTATAATCTTTAACGGCTTTCCCGTGGTTATTTGTGAAAATAACAAGACACCAGCCGCTCCTATCCCTTGCTGTCCTCTTGATTGTATAAACCTATGCATCTTAGAGCCAGCCAACATCTTCCCAAATACTTTTGGAATAAATTCTAAGGGAATCCCTGGACCGTTGTCTTCAACTGCTACTTTGTAGTGGTCAGCTCCTAACTTTTCAATCTCAACTTTTATATCTGGTAAAATACCTGCTTCTTCACATGCATCTAAGCTGTTTGTAACCAATTCGTGAATTATAGTTGTTAAACTCCTAATCTTTCCACTGTATCCAAGCATGTGTTTATTTTTTCTAAAAAATTCAGCAACTGAATGCTCTTTAAACTCTTTAAATAATGTTTCTCCCATAATATCTCACCATCAAAGTTCTATACTTAGTGCTTAACTTT
>JAMOTQ010000112.1 GCA_027068365.1 Methanocaldococcus sp. | reverse complement strand
TCATAGTTTGGGTTATAAATTTTTTCATCTAAATTTGGCAACTCCTTTAATCCCTGCCTAATAATTTTAACGCTCTCAAAACACTCATAGAACCTAACTGCCAACCTGCTAAACACATCCCCATCATCGAACAAAATCTCTTCAAACTCAAAGTTATCATAAACTGGAACTTGTCCCATCTTTCTCATATCGCTATGTACTCCACTACCTCTTGCTGTTGGTCCAAGAGCATGCAATTTTTTAGCAGTTTTTTTGTCTAAAACACCAACATCTTTAACTCTCGCCATAATCATTGGGTCGTTTATAGTTCTCTCCAACAGTTTTTTTAATTTTTCCTCAAACTTATCCAATCTCTCCAACAAAGCTGGAATCTTACTCTCTTTTATGTTACATCTTGGTCTAATTCCTCCTATTATTGGGCAGGAGTATTGGGCTCTCCCCCCTGTAATCTCTCCCAAAATTTGCATTATTGGCTCTCTAATCATAAATGCCCTGAAAGCCATCGTCTCAAAACCTAAGACCTCAAAGGCATGCCCAAATAATAAAGTGTGAGAGTGTAATCTCTCTAACTCTTCAACTATTGCCCTTATATACTCAGCTCTCTCAGGCACTTCTATATCACATCCCCTTTCAGTGACTGTAACATTACACCATACATGTATATGGGAACAAATTCCACAAATCTTTTCTGACAAAATGCTTATTTTTTCTGGTGGAAGACCTTCCATAATAAGCTCTATCCCTCTGTAATTGACTCCAATAACCAATTCGGCATCTTTTATAATTTCATCTTCAATAAATAACCTCAATCTGTGAGGTTCAAGCATTGTTGGATGAACTGGACCTATGGCAATCTCTCCCTCATACTTCATAAATAACACCCATAATTATAAACATTAAGATGATTAAGATAATAAATAGACCTATTATAAACTATGTTTGAAAGATTTATCATAATTAATAATGATAATTTACCTAACCTTTTATATACTTTTGTTTTTAATTAGGATTTACTACATTCACAGTGGTGATGGTTATGACTCAAATGGATGATGCAAAAAATGGCATTATTACAGAAGAGATGAAAATCGTTGCTGAAAAAGAAAAAATTGATATTGAAAAACTTAGAAAGCTTATAGCAAAAGGATATGTTGTTATTCCAAAAAATGTTAATAGAGAAACAGAGCCAGTTGGAATTGGGCAGAGTTTAAGAACTAAGGTAAATGCAAATATTGGAACTTCCCCAGATTGTGTTGATGTAAAATTGGAAATAAAAAAGGCAAAAACTGCTGAAAAGTATGGAGCAGACACAATTATGGATTTAAGCACTGGTGGAAACTTAAAAGAGATTAGAAAGGCAATAATGGAAGCTGTTAAAATACCTATTGGAACTGTCCCAATATATGAAGTTGGAAAATTGGCAAGAGAGAAGTATGGAAGAGTTGTAGATATGGACGAGGACTTAATATTTAATGTTATTGAAAAGCAAGCAAAGGAAGGAGTAGATTTTATGACTCTACATTGTGGTATAACAAAACAATCAGTTGAGAGATTAAAGAGAAGTGGGAGGATAATGGGCGTTGTAAGTAGAGGAGGGGCATTTTTAACTGCCTATATCTTATACCACAACGAAGAAAATCCATTATACAAAAACTTTGATTATTTGTTGGATATTCTTAAAGAGTATGATGTAACTATAAGCTTAGGAGATGGGATGAGACCAGGATGCTTAGCAGATAACACAGATAGAGCTCAAATTGAAGAGCTGATTATCTTGGGGGAGTTGGTTGATAGATGTAGGGAGAAGGGAGTTCAATGCATGGTTGAAGGTCCTGGGCATATTCCAATAAACTACATAGAAACAAACATCAGATTGCAAAAAAGTTTGTGTAAAAATGCTCCATTCTATGTTTTAGGTCCAATAGTTACAGATATAGCTCCCGGCTATGACCACATAACCTCCGCTATTGGGGGGGCTTTGGCTGGTTATTATGGTGCTGATTTCCTTTGCTACGTTACTCCAAGTGAGCATTTAAGATTACCCACAATTGAGGATGTTAAGGAAGGGGTTATAGCTACTAAAATAGCCGCTCAAGCCGCTGATGTTGCTAAGGGGAATAAGTTGGCTTGGGAGAAAGAGTTAGAAATGGCTTATGCAAGGAAAAACCATGATTGGGAAAAACAGTTTAGATTGGCAATAGATAGGGAAAAGGCAGAAAAGATGAGGGGAGAAATTCCTTCAAAGGAAGAAAGGGCTTGCTCAATTTGCGGGGATTACTGTGCTTTGTTGATGGTTGAGGAGTTGGGAAAGAGATAATTAAAAATTATTAATTTTGATTAATTAAAAAATTTTAAATTAAATAAGAAAATAGTTAATTTGGTGTCTCTTATGAACAAAAATGAAATAATATCCAATATTTTAAAAAATGAGGTTGTTAAGGCATTGGGATGCACTGAGGTTGGATTAATTGGCTATACAGTTGCCAAGGCAAAGCCGGATGATGTATATTCAATAAAAGAGATTAAGCTAATATTAGATAAAGGAACTTTTAAAAATGCCTTTTCAGTTGGTGTTCCAAATACGGGAAAATTTGGAATACTGCCAGCGGTTGTTGGTGGTTTGTTGGGAAGGAAAGAGAATAAACTTGAAGTATTCAAAAATATAAAATACGATGAGGAATTAGAAAAATTCATAAGAGATAAATTAAAAATTGAGGTTGTTGATTCAGATGTTTATTGTAAGGTAATTATAGAGGCAGATAAAATTTATGAGGTAGAAACAAAAGGCAGTCATTCTGGAAAATTAATTCCAGATGATTTAAAAAATGCATATAAAAACTTAACTCTCAAAGATTTTATTGAGTATATTGAGGACATTCCAGAAGATATTGTTAATATTATAAAAGAAACGATAGAAACAAACAAAAACTTATCAACACCAGAAGTTCCAGAGGATTTTATTAGCTTAGATTTAAAGGATAATATTTTAAATCATATGCTTAAAAAAACCATCTCAGCAGTTTATAATAGAATGATTGGCTTGAATAAACCGGCTATGGCTATTGCTGGTAGTGGAAATATGGGTTTGACAGCTACTTTACCAATAATTGCCTATGATGAAATAAAAGGGCATGATGAAGAGAAATTAATAAAATCCATAACTTTATCTGCTCTAACAACCATATATTCAGCTTATCATTCATCTTACATCTCAGCAATGTGTGGATGTGTAAATAGGGGAGGAATTGGAGCTGTTTCTGGTTTATCCTATTACATCTTTGGAGTTGATAAGATTGAAGAAAGTATTAAGAGTTTTACAGCAAATCTTCCGGGGATTATTTGTGATGGGGGAAAAGTTGGCTGTGCTTTAAAAATTGCTTCTGGTGTATTTGCAATATATTTATCTTTATTTTCTAAAATTCCATATACAAATGGAATTGTTGGAAAGGACTTTAAAGAGTGCATAGAGAATATTGGAAAAATTGGAAAAGCTATGAAACCAGTAGATGATGAAATAATAGAAATTTTAAAAAACAAAAAATAAT
>JAMOTQ010000111.1 GCA_027068365.1 Methanocaldococcus sp. | reverse complement strand
TGGCGAATAGGACTGCTGAGAGGATGATTCCTTTAATGAATTCTTTGGTGACTGGGTATAGTATTGCCTTAGCGAAAACATTGGGTAGTGGAGCTGGGGCGATGACTCAGATTTTGTTATCAGAAGTCGGAGAAGTTTTGAGTGCAATGGTTGATGAAATCTTAGGTAGTGAGCAAGTAAGTTATGAGTTAGAAAATGTTGAAGAATTGTTAAAAAATGCATTCTTAGAGTTAGGAATAGCCCAAGATGTAGAAATTGAAAAAGAAGTAAAAGATAACACGAAAATTTATAAATTGTATATAAAAGGCTCTCTGTTTAATCCAGTTCATAAAATTTTAATTGATAGGGGATTAAAAGAGTTCCCACTAAGCCCAGAGGGTTTATTATCCGCTTCAATAGTAAGAAGAGTATTAAGAGAAAGAAGCGGAAACTCAAAAGCAAGAATCAATGTAAATACAAAACTACCAGTTGATGGAGAAACGCTAATTGTTGAAATAAAAGAAGTAGGAAGTTTATAATAAAATCTAAAATTTTTTTGTATATAGGTGTATATTATGATTTCAAAAGATATTCTTGATAAATTAAAAGAATTAGAATATGTTTATGGGGTTTTATTAATAGGAAATGATGGATTAGTTAAATATTCCAGTTTGTTGGAAGACGATTCAAAAATAGAGAACTTAGGAGCAGAGTTGTCTATTATTTTGAATGGTATTTCCCAAGTAATGAAAAACTTATATAATGAAAATGCAGAATGTATATTTATTAAAGTTAAAAATCAGGGGATTATGTTAGTCCCAAAAGATGGTGAAATATTAACTATAATGTTTAAAGTTGATAACAACAACTTACAGAAGCTTACACAAATAATGGAAAAGATATTAAATGATTAATAACCAAAAGTTTTAATATTTACTTTTTTATAGATTTGATAGATTAATAAATGATGAGAATAGCTTTAAACTTACTTATGTTTTTTATAATTTTTTAGTTTGGTATATTTTCTGAGGTGATTAAATGGAAGAACATTTTATTGATTTATCTAAATTCATAATGGCAAATTGTTCCTATAAAGATGCTGATGGGATTATATATTCAATCCCCTATGATGGGACAACATCATTTAAACCGGGAGCGAGAGAGGGAGGAAACGCTATAAGAACAGCATCGTGGGGCTTAGAAACATACAGCCCAATCTTAGATAGGGATTTATCAGAAGTAAAATACTGTGATTTAAAGGAGTTGGATTTGTATGGAAGTCAGGTGGAGATATTTAATATAATTCACTCAGTTTCAAGAGAGATATTAAAAGACAACAAGAAAATAATTGCCTTTGGAGGAGAACATTCTATAACTTACCCAATAATTAAAGCTGTAAAAGATATCTATGATGATTTTATTGTTATTCAATTTGACGCCCATTGTGATTTGAGAGATGAATATTTGGGAAATAAACTATCTCACGCATGCGTTATGAGGAGAGTTTATGAACTAACCAAAAATATATTCCAATTTGGAATTAGAAGTGGGGATAAAGAGGAGTGGGAATTTGCAAAGAAAAACAACATCTATTTAAAAATGGATTTGATGAATGAGGATGATTTAGAATATATAAAATGTTTAAATAAACCGATATATGTAACTATAGATATTGACGTGTTAGACCCTGCCTATGCCCCAGGAACTGGAACTCCTGAACCATGTGGTTTTTCTACAAAGGAATTATTTAAGTCATTGTATTTGTTAGAAGAGGTTAAAGATAAGATTATTGGGTTTGATATTGTTGAAGTTTCACCAATCTACGATATAGCCAATATAACAGCAATAACAGCGGCAAAGATAGCAAGAGAACTTATGCTAATGATTTTATAATTTGATTTAATTTTATTTTAGTGATATTGAAAGAGAATATAGCGGAGATTGGTAATTCTAAATAGAAAATTTCTCTTTTTACTTTTTTCAAGATAATCTATGGTGTTACCAATATTTGAATTTATTATAGTTATGATTTAAATAATTCAAATTTTTTATGATTTAGAATTAAATCGAAAAGTATATATATGATGGAAGTTAATAATATAGTTCGTAAAATATACACAACCATTCACAGGTGAGAAGATGGATGTCAATGAAATAAGAGAATATGCAAAAAAGTTAATGGAATTGATGATGTTAGATAAGCCATTTGTTGCTGTAAAATTAGCAAAATCAAAAGAAGAAATTCCAGAAGGTTATGAAACATTAGAAGAAGAGAAAAGACACTGTGAAATGATTCAGTTAGCAAGATTAGAAAGGAAAAAAATATATGCAACAGTTGATAAGCATCTCTGTAAGGGAGGGGCTTATGCAATGGGGATATTTAGAAACCCACCAGAACCATTAGCAACAGGAAAATTATATGTTAAATTAGGAAACTTTAAAGATGAAGAGGCAGCTAAAAAAACAGTTGATGCAATTCCAAAAGTTGAAGAAGAGATTTATGCAACCGTATATGCCCCATTAGATGAAACTGACTTTGTCCCTGACTCAATTGTATTTATTGGAGAGCCATTGTATGCGTTGAGATTAGTTCAGGCAATGCTCTACCATAAAGGAGGAAGATTCCAAGCTGACTTTTCAGGAATTCAGTCATTATGTGCTGATGCTGTTGCGGCTGTCTATACAAGAAAAGCACCAAACATGACTTTGGGATGTAATGGTTCAAGAAAATACGCTGGAATAAAACCAGAGGAGGTAATTGTTGCATTCCCACCAGAGAAATTGAAGGATATTGTTGAAGCAATTGAACACTTTAGACAAGTTTGGACTTGTGGGCATTAAGTAGTTTAAATTTTTAAGATTTTTGATTTAAAATTTTTGGATTATTTTTATAGATTTAGAAAACTATTTATAAAAATTTGGATAAAAAGTTTTATTATAAATTTAATTAGTTTTAAGGTGTTAATATGTCAAAGGTAAAGATAGAGCTTTTTACTTCACCAATGTGTCCTCACTGCCCTGCAGCTAAAAGAGTTGTTGAAGAAGTAGCAAATGAAATGCCAGATGTTGTTGAAGTAGAGTATATAAATGTTATGGAAAATCCTCAGAAGGCAATGGAATATGGAATAATGGCAGTTCCAACAATTGTAATAAATGGGGATGTTGAGTTTATTGGAGCTCCTACAAAAGAGGCATTAGTTGAGGCAATTAAAAAGAGATTGTAAGTTGATTACTTAATATTATTTAATTATGGTTTTTATATTAAAAATTTTGATTTTGTGAAAGATATGAAGCTGAAAATAGTTTGTAAAGATGAAAATTTCACAGATGATGAACTTTGTATAAAATGTGAAATTTGTACGGGGAGGGATTTGATAACAATGATAGAGATGATAAGAGAAGAGTATAACATAAATGAAATTATAATTCCAAATTGTGAAAAATTAAAGAGAGTTTTAAACATAGAAGATGACTCTTTTTAGAGTTGAAAATAAAATATTATTTTTTTAATTTTTTGTTTTTAGAATCTTATGTATTTGAATATTGTCTCTAATTTTGTCGTTTGATAACCAATAACAGCCCCTATTGATGCTGGAACTGCGAAATCAAACCCAAAAATCTCTGTGCATAACACAGCCCCTCCTAATGGAGCGTTTGTTGAGGCAGATAAAGAAGTAGCTATTCCTAAAACTATAAACGGGATTGGGTTTAATCCAAATATTGAACTAAATATCATCCCTGAAACTGCTCCAACACACATTGAAGGAAATACTAACCCTCCAGGAACCCCAGAACCTACTGTAAATGATGTTGCCAATATCTTCCCAATTAATATCAGTATTAGCAATCCCAAAGAAATTTTTATAAAAAATAAATCTTTTATGAGGTCTAATCCCAAACCCATAATCTCTGGAATAAAATATCCAATTATAGCCACTAAAATCCCTCCAATTAATGTTTTAATGCAGTAAGGAGCTTTGAAATTGTCAAAAATACTGGCTATTTTTTTGTAGGTTATTATATAATAGTGTGAAATTACTGAGCAAAAGAATGCCGCCAATAAAAACCAAATAAAATCATATGGGCATATTGAATATGAGAGGTATGTGTTAAAGTTAAAAAGATGTTTTTTTCCTGTGATTAGATAAAAAATTATATATCCCATAACACTTGCAATAATTGGTGGAAGTAAATTTATATAATTAAAATTTTCACGCTCAATAATTTCACACGCTAATATGGCTGTGCCTAAGGGAGCTGAAAACGCCCCTCCCAAACCTCCAGCAATTCCAGTTATAATAACTAACTCTCTATTTTTTAGATTTAATAATCTATAAAGTTCATCTGCAAAAGATGCACTTGACTGCACACAAGGTCCTTCTTTTCCAGCACTCCCTCCTACGGCAATAACAAGCCCAGCCAGCAAAATCTTTAAAAGTCCTCTACTCCACATCAATCTTTTATTAAGATTTAAAGCTTTTAAAACCCTATCAATCCCAGAACCTTTTAATTCATAAATATAATCAACAAACAACCCGGCAATAAAAAATATTACGGGAATTAAAAAGATATTATTTTTTTCTGGAAAGTATTCAATGATAATAGCCATAATAACTGAACTCAACCCTCCAACAATCCCTATAAGTGATGCAATACCAATCCATTTTATCATTTTAATTAGCTTAATCAACACATTAATAGCATCCATAAATATCCACGTTTTTTATATCTTTTAATACTACAAAAATAAATTATACCAAAAATAACATAAAAACTTTTGGTGAAATAATGATTTCAAAGAATGCGAGGATAGCTAAAGGGGCTGTAATTGTTGGGGATGTAAGTATTGGAGATTATTCATCAGTTTGGTATAATGCAGTGATTAGGGGAGATGTGGATAGAATAATAATTGGGAGTTGTTCAAATATACAAGATTGTTGTGTAATACATTGCTCTAAGGGATATCCAACTGTTATTGGAGATTATGTTAGCATAGGGCATGGAGCAGTTGTTCATGGGTGTAGGATTGAAGATAATGTATTGGTGGGGATGAATGCTACCATATTAAATGGAGCTAAGATTGGAGAAAATTGTATAATTGGAGCTAATGCCTTAGTTACTCAAAATAAGGAGATTCCACCAAATAGCTTAGTCTTGGGAGTTCCAGGGAGAGTAGTTAGGGAACTTACAGAGGAGGAGATTAAAAGTATAAAAGAAAATGCATTGAGATATGTTGATTTAGCAAAAAAGTTGCTATAGATGTGAAAATTATGAAGTTTGTAATATAATGAAATAATTAGAAGTATGGTGTCCAAGTTAATTGATATTAATATAGGGGATAATATGAGCATCATTAAAAAGTTAATAGAGTTAGGATATAAAGAAAATGAGGACTTTGAGATTTTTGGAGATAGAGAAAATATAGATATCATTATTATTGGAGAAAGTCATTATTCATTAAAATTAATGAAGCATCAAATTGAAATAATAAAGGAATTCAAACCAAAAATTATTGGGCATGAAGTATTTAATAAAGAAAATATGCATGAACTTATGGAATTAGTTGAAAAAGACAGAAGGGAATTAACTAATAAAGTTAAGGAATATTTAGATATACTGAAATCTAAAAATATTATTGGCAGTGAAGAGGTATTAAAAGAAAAGTATAAAGAAATAGATGAAAAATTAAAAGAAATTAGTGTAAAATATCAAGAAAATAGAAAATGGATTGAAAACTTGTTTAAGAAATTAGGGAAATTAGATATAAAAAATCTTTATAATATGTATAATAGAAATAAAGAATTATTTAAGAGGATTGAATATATTCTTGACTATAATAATGATTTAAAAATTAAAGTGATGGTATTTAAAATAACACTTAAAATAATTAAAGAAATTTTGAAGAAACCTAACATTAACCAAAATGATATGGATAAAATAATCAACAAATATGTAATTGAGTATTTATTTAAATCTTATTCACAATCTTCCGACGTACTTAGTTTTATAGCTATATTAAGGTTAATAAATGATATACATTTGGTAAGTATTGATGATGACGAAGTAAAAGATAAATTATCAAAATTACTAAATATACTAAATAATTGTTTTATTAACATTAACCATGACTACATTTGTTCCTACATTAATCGCTATTATAATAGTAATGACATAATGCCAATACTACAAAAAATGGCTAAAGTAATAAATATTAAAGATAACAATACCAGTAATGGAAAGATTAATATTATAATGGATGATTTAGAAGAACTTATTGGTTTATTTACAGAAAATTTAAAGTCATTAGATAGTAATAATTGGATGTCAAATTTTTTAAAATCTTATTTGGAAGTTAGTTATAATTTTTTAAATAGGTTATCCAATCTTTCAAACTTCCATTATGATACAATATTAAATTACATAATCAAAAATTTAAAAGAAAACGAAAAAAGGTTTTTAAAAGAATGTGAAGAAAATAATATTAAAAAGGAAGATTTAAAAGACATCTTATTGTATGATTTGTTTTTAAATAGTTTCCATAAATATACAAAATTATATATAAATATTAAAAAACTATGTATCGAATACAACAAAATTAGAGAAAAGAAAATGTTTGAAACCATAAAAAATCTAAAGATAAGTCCGTAATAATTATGGGAGATAGACATGCAGAAAACCTAAAACCAAAATTAAAAGAACTTAGTGAAAAGGAAAAAAGAAACATATTGGTATTGCATCAATCCAATGTAATAGATATAGATGAAGATGATTACTATATTTCAAGTTTTTTATATGAATATAGCCATTTTATTAAAAATTAAAAAACAATTCCTTAATTATTCCAAATTTTACAAAAACTATAATGAAGCAGTTAAATATTTTATGGAAGAATAAAAAGTTATATAATAAGAATAACAACAATTAACCACAAAAACAGTTTGGTGATAAAATGGTAAGTCTTGGATTTGTAATTGCTGAATTTAATAGAGATATAACATACATGATGGAAAAAGTAGCTGAAGAACATGCTGAGTTTTTAGGGGCGAGTGTAAAATATAAAATTATTGTTCCAGGAGTTTTTGACATGCCTTTGGCAGTAAAAAAGTTGTTAGAGAAGGATGACGTTGATGCGGTTGTAACAATTGGATGCGTTATTGAGGGAGAGACAGAGCATGATGAAATTGTAGTGCATAACGCAGCGAGAAAGATTGCCGATTTAGCTCTACAGTATGATAAACCGGTAACCTTAGGTATCTCAGGACCGGGAATGACAAGATTACAGGCACAGGAGAGGGTTGATTACGGTAAGAGGGCTGTTGAGGCAGCAGTAAAAATGGTTAAGAGGTTAAAGGCATTAGAAGAGAAGTAAAGGGATAACTTATGATTTTAGAGGAGGTCTATGAAATTATAAAGCAGAGGATTAAAGAAAAACCAGAAGGTTCTTATGTTGCAAGATTAACAACTGATGATAAAAAGTTAGCAATAAACAAAATATGTGAGAAAATTGGGGAAGAAGCAACTGAACTAATTTTAGCCGCTAAAGATGATAAAAAAGATGAAATCATTTATGAGGCGGCTGATTTGATATTCCATACTATGGTTTTATTAGCTTACAAAAACATAGAGTTTGAAGAGTTATTGAAAGAATTTGAAAGAAGAAAAAAGTAATTCAACAGTTTTTAACTCTTTTTACTAAATTTTTTTAGATTTAATTAGACCTTTGTAACAAATTCCCAGAATGATTTAACTGCACTTGGATTTTTTGGTCTTCTACTCTTAACCAAATATAGATACCTCACAACATCTAAATCCACAACTGGAACTATCTTAACCAATCCAGCATCTTCTGCCTTTTTAGCTGGGATTTCTGAAACAACACTAACTCCATAACCCTCAGAAACTGCGGTTATAACTGCTGAATGGCTACCCAACCTCATTACAACATTCAAATCCATTATTGAATATCCCTTATCATTTAAAGCCCTTATAAATGCTTCTCTTGTTCCAGAGCCCTCCTCTCTATCAATGTAGTCCTCTTTAAGTATATCTTCAAGCTTAGCAATACCTTTCTCTGCAAGTGGGTGATTTGGTGGGACAATTAAAACCAATCTGTCCTTACCTATAATTGTGTATTCATAGTTCTTATTTTTTAGATAACCAACAGCCGCTATATCTGCCAACCCTTCATCTAATGCCTTAAAACACCTCTCAGAGTCGGTTATTGTAATCTCGAAATCTACATTTTTGTAAGTATTTTTATATTCCTTAATTATTGACGGAAGTATATGCTCCCCAGGAGTTGTGGAGGCATAAATTCTAATAACTCCCTCTGGATTTTCATGTATAGCCCTCATCAACAATTTTGCCTCATTCAACAAATCTAAAATCTTTTCAGCCCTCTCATAAAATATCTTTCCTTCAGGAGTTAAATCAACACCCTCCGGAGTTCTTAAAAAAAGTTGAGCATCAAAATATTTTTCAAGTGCTGATATGTGATTACTGACAGTCCCTTGAGTTATTCCCAACCTTTTAGCTGCTTTAGAAAAACTTTTTGTTTTACTTGCAACTATAAATGTTTGGAAGTAACTTATTTTTGGATCCACATTATCACCTATATTATCTAATCCCTATTAGAATAACTAATAATTCCTATATATAAAGTTAATGTGTAAATATCGGAAAAATAAAGTTAAGTTTATATATCAATTATCCAAAACATAATAACTATTAATATCAAACTCAAAATGGTGATTTTGATGGAAAACGACAAAGTAACAATTAGTGTCATAAAGGCAGATGTTGGAGGACTATGTGGGCACACATTGGCTCCAGATGAGTTGTTAGAGGCATGTGAGGCAGTTTTAGAGGAGGCAGTTGATGAAATAATATTAGATTATTATGTCACAAGATGTGGGGATGATATTGACTTAATTATGAGCCACAGATTAGGTTGTGATAATGAAAAAGTCCATGGATTGGCATGGAGAGCTTTTGAAGAAGCAACAAAAATAGCAAAAGAATTAAAGTTATATGGAGCTGGGCAGGATTTATTGTCAGATAGCTTTTCAGGAAACGTTAGAGGAATGGGGCCTGGCTGTGCAGAGATGGAATTCGTTGAGAGAAAGAGTGAGCCAATAGTTGTTTTCTGTTGTGATAAAACAGACCCAACAGCATTTAACTATCCATTATTTAAGATGTTTGCAGACCCATTCAACACAGCTGGGTTAGTGTTTGACCCTTCAATGATTTCTGGGTTTAAATTTGAGGTTCATGATGTTGTTGGACATAAAAAGGTCTTTTTAGACACGCCAGAAGAGATGTATATGCTCTTAGCTTTAATTGGAGATTATGAGAAGTATGCAATTAAGAGAGTTTATAGAAGAAAAGATAACGAAATTGCCGCTGTTGTCAGCACTGAAAAATTAAACTACATAGCAGGGGAGTATGTTGGTAAAGACGACCCAGTAGCTATTGTTAGAGCTCAGAGTGGATTTCCAGCTGTTGGGGAGGTCTTAGAGCCATTTGCTAACCCACACTTTGTTCCTGGATGGATGAGAGGTAGCCACTGGGGTCCATTAATGCCAGTTGGAGAAGAGGATGCAACTCCTACAAGATTTGACGGACCGGCAAGAATTATTGCCTTAGGGTTCCAAGTTTGTGATGGAATGTTAATCGGTCCTAACGATTTGTTTGCAGATAAGGGCTTTGATAAGGCAAGAGAAAAGGCATTAGAAATGGCAGATATAATAAGAAGAATGGGTCCATTCCAACCACACAGATTGCCTGCAACAATGATGGAATACACAACAGTTCCAAAGGTATTGAAGGCATTGGAGGATAGATTTATTCCATTGGAAGGATTAGAGTTGATAGAAGAAGGGGGAATTACAAGAAAAGATAGAGGAGATGTGGAATAAAATATATAAACTTTTTTAATTTTTTAAAATATTTTTGGCGAATTCTTTTGCTTTTTTAATGTCCTCTTCATTTGGATGATTTTTGTTTAAACCACCAAACAATTTAAAAATTCCATAAGTATGGTAACCTTTACAGCAAAACTCTCCAACAATTTCAAATCCTTTATTTTTAAGTTTATCCCTAAGTTCTTTATGAAACATACTTTTTAAAAAAGGAAAGCCGGCTGTGGAAAAGATAAAAGCTTTTTTGTTTGTTTTGCTGATTTTGTCTAAAAATCTAAATAAAGATTTATGATGTTTTCCAAAATAAATTCCAGAGCCAAATCCAATAATATCATAATTTTTAATTATTTCTGGATTTACTTTATCAATATCGTAGATATCAGCTTTTAATACATCAGCTATTGCCTTAGCTATCTTTTCAGTATTTTTATGATGAATGGATTTGTATAAAATTAGAGTTTTCATAACAACTCCTCCTTATAAACGATTCCCTCATGCCCAGTAATAACATTTTTTCCCAACTCTCTAATCTTCTTTAAACTCTCCAAAGCTAATTTTTCATCTATATTCAACTTTGGAGGAATCATTTTTAGTATATTATTTTTTAAAGGAGATGCATCCCCAACAATAACATAATCTTTATAAATAACTGAAATACTGCCATAGGTATGTCCGGGAGTTTCAATAATCTTAATCTCTTTATCTTTAAACTTTCTAAAATCTTCAAAATCATCATTAAATCCAAACTCTTTTGGTGAGGCATAGAAAGTAGCATTTTTAAATATTGAATTGTTTTCTATATGGTCATAGTGGAGATGGGTATTTATAACTATATCTATATCTTTTGGAGATAAATTTAGTTTAGATAAACCTTTAATAATGATATTTTTCATATCCCTTGTTGAGGAGTCAACAATTATATTGTTGTTATCTGTAATTATCAGGGTTGATGAGGAAGATGCCTTTTTAATTATTCCATCCTCTCTGGTTAAAATCCCTTCATACAAAAGTTTTATCATAATTTCACCATTCTTAAATTTTTGTTTATGGTTCAATATATAATTAAGGGGTTTATCATGATTAAAAAGGTAAAGATAATAAAGTTTGATGGTGGAGATTTTTACAATATGGATGATTATGTGGCTGTTGAGGAAATATACAACATCTTCATTAATGGAGAATTTATTAAATCTTTCTCTTTATCTCCAAGTTTTTTGCATGAGTTTGCAGTTGGCTTTGCTATAAGTGAAGGGTTTTTAAACAAGGTTGAGAAGGTTAAATTTGATAAAAACAACATATACATTTTTGGAGAGAAAAAGAGCAAAGAAATTAAGACCAAAAAACCAAAAATAGACATTGAAACTCTAAGGAAAATAATTTCTTATGAAATAAAAGCTAAGTGTTGGGAGATGACGGGATGTTTCCATTGGGCTTCTTTATTTGATTTAAAAGGAAATGAAGTAATTTTCATTGAGGATGTTGGGAGGTATAATGCCGTTGATAAAGTTATCGGCTATGCAATATTAAATAATTATAACTTAAATGAATTAATATTGATGTATAGTGGAAGGATTTTTTACAACATTGTTAAAAAAGCTGTGAATAGTGGTTTAAATGCCATTATCTCAAAGTCCCCACCAACAGATAAAGCTATTAATTTGGCAGAGGACAATAACATTTTATTAATTGGTTTTGCAAGAGATGGGAAATTTAACATTTACACAAGTGGGAGATTATGGGAAAAATAGAATATCTAAAAAAAGAGTATTCAGATGAGGAAATTTATGAAATTTTGGAAGAGCCGGTAAAAGAATGGTTTAAAAGGAAGTATAAAACCTTCACTCCTCCTCAAAGATATGCCATTAAGGAGATTCATGAAGGTAAAAATGTATTAATTTGCTCACCAACTGGGAGTGGTAAAACATTATCTGCCTTTTTAGCTGGAATAAATGAGTTAATAAAATTATCTATGGAAAATAAATTGGAAGATAGGATTTATATTTTATATGTATCTCCATTGAGAGCTTTAAATAACGACATTGAGAGGAACTTAAAAGAGCCATTAAAAGAGATTTATGAAGTTGCTAAGGAACTAAATATAGATTTAGATGAGATTAGAGTGGCAGTGAGAACGAGCGATACAACAAGCTCACAAAAGCAAAAAATGTTAAAAAAGCCCCCTCATATTTTAATAACTACTCCTGAATCATTGGCAATAGCTTTAAACTCTCCAAAGTTTTCCCAACTATTAAATGGGATTAAATATGTAATAGTTGATGAAATCCACGCTTTAACAAATAAAAGAGGAGTACATCTCTCATTATCCTTAGAGAGGTTGAATAGGATAGCCAACTTTATAAGAATTGGTTTATCAGCAACTATCTACCCATTAACTGAGGTTGCCAAATTTTTAGTTGGAAATGGGAGAGATTGTTATATTGTAGATGTTAGTTACAAAAAAGAGATTGAGATAAAGGTTATTTCACCAGTAGATGATTTTATATACACTCCCTCTGAGGAAATTAGTAAAAAACTTTATACTTTATTAAAAAAACTCATAGAAGAGCATAAAACAACCTTAATATTTACAAATACAAGAAGTGCAACTGAAAGGGTGGCATTTCATTTAAAGCAGTTGGGAGTTGAGAAAGTAGAGACACACCACTCCTCTTTAAGTAGGGAGCATAGGTTAGAGGTTGAGGAGAAATTAAAAAAAGGAGAGTTAAAAGCTGTAATATCTAGCACATCCCTTGAACTTGGAGTGGATATTGGAAGTATTGACTTAGTTATTCTCCTTGGCTCTCCAAAAAGTGTTTCGAGGGCTTTACAAAGAATAGGTAGGAGTGGGCATAGATTGCATGAAAAAAGTAAAGGAATTATAATTCCATTTGATAGGGATGATTTAGTAGAGAATGTAGTTTTAGCTTATGATGCAAAAATTGGAAAGATTGATAAAGTTTATATTCCAAAAAACTGTTTGGATGTTTTGGCTCAACATCTGGTTGGAATGGCATTGGAAAAGGTTTGGGATGTTGATGAGGCATATAATTTAATTAAAAGAGCATACCCATATAAAGATTTGAGTAGAGAGGATTTCTTAGATGTTTTAAATTATCTATCTGGTGGAATTGAAGAAAAAAATGTCTATGCAAAAATTTGGCTTAAAGATAACAAATTTGGGAAGAGAGGAAAATCAGTGAGGGCTATATACTACATGAATGTTGGAACCATCCCAGACGAAACAGCGGTTGATGTTATTGCCGATGGCAAATATGTTGGTGAGGTTGAGGAGGAGTTTGCTGAAAAGTTGATGAAGGGGGATATTTTTGTTTTGGGAGGAAAAACATATAAATACTTAGGAGGTAGAGGGAATAAAATTAGAGTTAAAGAGGTCTTTGATGAAAAACCAACTATTCCAGCATGGTTTTCCGAGCAATTGCCTTTGGCTTATGACTTAGCTTTGGACATTGAAAAATTTAGAAAGGAGGTTTTATATTCAGATGTTGAAGATATTGAAGAAAAATACGACATAGATGAAAAGACAGCCAAGGCAATTAAAAACTATATTGATGAGCAGAACAAATTTGCAATAGTTCCAGATGATGAAAAGGCATTTATAGAAAGTTTTGAGGAAGAGAAGAGGAGGTATTACATATTTCACTTTGTAGCTGGGAGGAGGGCTAATGAGGCATTAGCAAGAGCTTTCGCTAATTATATCTCAAAAATAAAAAAGTGTAATGTTAGAATTTCAGTAAATGATTACGGCTTTGCCTTAATACTGCCTAAAAATAGAAAAATAAAGAAAGCAGATATAACAGAACTCTTTAACTTGGATATTGTTAAAAATGTAAAGGAGAGTATAGAGAGGAGTGAGATTTTAAAGAGGAGGTTTAGGCATGTTGCTACAAGGGGCTTTATGATTTTAAGGAGGTATATGAATAGAAAGATTAGTGTTGATAGACAGCAGTTTAATGCCGAGATGCTTTTAAAATACTGCAAAGAGGTTAATCATCCTTTATATAGAGAGACAGTAAGAGAGATTTTAGAGGATAGTTTAGATATTAATAACGCTTTGGATTATTTTGAAAAAGTTAAAAAGAGAGAAATTTATTATTTGGAGTTACCAACTCCTTCCCCATTTGCTTTTAACTTGGTTGTTTCCGCCTCATCAGATGTGATATTTATGGAAGATAAGAAGAGGATGATTGCAGAACTTCATAAGAAAGTCATGGAATTCATCTCAATGAAAAGGAATAAATAGGATGACATTTAGAGTTTATATTTTAATAAGATTATATGTTCCATTAACTATTTTTAATTTTAAATAGGAATAATAACAAAATTTACTATTAAATTAAAAAATTAAAACTATTTTTGGTGATATTTATGACAGAGGAACAAAAAAGAAAACTTACTGGAAAAATGAAAAAAATGCTTAGAGCAAAAGCTCACCATTTGGAGCCAGTTGTATGGATTGGAAAAGAGGGAAGTGAAAAGGTTGTTAAAGAGGTGGATAGGCAACTAAAAGATAGGGGTTTAATAAAGGTTAAGGTTAGAAAAGCCGCTTTATTGTATGAAGATAAATATGAAATTGCTGAAAAGCTTGCTAAATCATGTGATGCAGAGGTTGTTAGTGTAGTAGGTCATGTTATAACCTTATTTAGACCAAGGGAAGGTTGGAGGAAATATTTAGCTAAAAAACCAAAGAAAAAGGTTAAAAAAGATGAGAAGATTATTGAGTTATTTGAGAAGTTTAAAAAGAGGGCTATTAAGGAGTAAATAACTGAGGGATGGTCATGAAAAAAATCTATCTTATAATTTTACTCCTTTTTGTTATTTTAATTGGCTTAGTTGGAGCAAGCATATTTTTGGTTATGAGCTTATCAGGGGAAAATGTTGATTTGTTTGGTGGGGAAAAAATAGCTAAGGTTTATTTATGCAATGAGATTTATTTTGATTACAATCAAGAAGGAGGACTTTTTTTACAACAAAAAAAAGATGCAAGATATTATATAAATTTATTGGACGATTTAGAGAAGGATGATTCAGTTAAAGGGGTTTTGTTGGTTGTCAATTCTCCTGGTGGGGAGGTTATAGCAAGTGAAAAATTAGCAAGGAAGGTTGAAGAACTGGCAGAGAAAAAGCCAGTAGTTGTTTATGTTGAGGGTTTAGATGCCTCAGGGGCTTATATGGTTTCAGTTCCAGCTGATTACATAGTGGCTGAAAAACACTCAATAGTTGGAAGTATTGGGGTTAGGATGGATTTAATGCACTACTATGGATTAATGAAAAAACTCGGCATTAATGTAACTACAATAAAAGCTGGAAAGTATAAAGATATTGGCTCCCCATTTAGACCAATTACTAAGGAAGAAAAGGAATATTTACAAAAGATGATAAATGAAACATATATGGATTTTGTCAAATGGGTGGCAGAGCATAGGCATCTATCAATAAACTACACTTTAAAAATTGCTGATGGAAAGATATACACTGGGGAAGATGCTAAAAAAGTTGGATTAGTTGATGAAGTTGGAACTGAGGAAACTGCTTTAAAAAAATTGGAACAATTAGCAAATGTTTCAAATCCTGAGATTGTTGAGTATGGCTTAGAAGAAAATAATGGGTTGTTTGGATTAACATACTACTTAGGTTATGGAATTGGAAAAGGAATTGGAGAAGTTTTATATGGAATGGAAAAGATTAATGGAAGGGTTGAGCTATTGAGCTAAATTTCTATTTTATTTTTATTTACCAAGCTTTTTTAGAGCATTTTCAGCCGCTAAGGATAACGGCTCATTTACCATAGATACAGGAGGGGCATAGCAGAACTCCATATTTGCAAGTTCCTCAGCAGTTGCTTCTTTAAATATTGCTATTGACATGGCATCTATTCTCTCAGCAACCCTTTCACCACCAACTATTTGGCACCCAACTACTTTACCATCTTCATTAAATATCATCTTTATCTCAATCTCTTTTCCTCCTGGGTAGTATCTTGCCCTTGTTAATGCCTTAGCCCTACCAATAACTATTGGAATCCTCCTTAAATTAGCTGAGAATGCAGTTAAACCAGTCCCTCCAATCTCTAACTCCCCTATTTTACTGACAGCAGAGTTTAAGACGGGATAAAACCTTGCCTCGATTCCAGCTATATTTTTACCGGCAACTTTTCCCTGCCTCACAGCAGTCGTTCCAAATGGTGATAATGTTTTCTCCCCAGTTATAAAATCAACAACCTCAACACAATCCCCAACTGCATAAATATTTGGTATAGATGTTTGCATTTTCTCATTTACTTCTATTGCAAATTTTCCAATCTTACAGCCAGCTTTTTTAGCCAACTCAATGTTTGGTCTTACGCCAGTGGCTAAGATAACCATATCAACATCATATAAATTTTTATCAACACAAATTGCTTCAACCTTCCCATCTCCAACAATCTTTTCCAATGGTTTTGATAAAATAATCTTAATACCTTCTCTTTCTAAATACTTTTGAACTATCTCAGCCATATCTGGGTCTAAGAATCTTGGTAACACTTGCGGAGCCATTTCAACAACTAAAACATCCAAACCTCTGCATTTTAATCCATAAGCCATCTCTAAACCAATAGCTCCTGCTCCAACAACAGCAACCTTTTTGCAATTGTTTTCTTCAATGTATTTTAATATAGCCCTACCATCCTCAATACTTCTAACTTTAAAGACGCCTTTTAAGTCCTTTCCTTCAATTGGTGGAATAAATGGCTCTGCCCCAGTTGCTAAAACTAAGTAATCATAATCCATCTCAAACTCATTTCCATCCTTATCTACACACTTTATTTTATTGTTTTTTGAATCAACATCTACAACAGTGGTTTCAGTTAATATATCGATATTTCTCTCTCTTTTGTAATCATCTGGTGTGTGCATAACAATGTCATCAAAGCTCTTTATCGTTCCCTCAATCACATAGGGAATTGCACATGGGGAATAAGCTATCTCTTTTTCTTTTGTTATCACCACTATCTCCATCTCTTTGTTGTATTTTCTAATTGTTGAGGCAGTTGTTAAACCAGCCGCTCCACTTCCTATTATTATTGCTCTCATTTCCTCACCGTATTTTTGAATATTTTGGTTTTCACTATTAACTACTTTGTTTTTTTATCTTTTTTTGTGTTTATATTTGTGACATAAACATAAACAAAACCAAAAAGTATTTATAGAACTTCTAAATAATTATATAAACGTGAACAAAAGTTCCAAAAAGTAGATAAAAATAGATGAAAATAACAAAAAATGGGGGGATGATTATGGTAAATGGAGAAGTTATTGACATAAATGAAGCAGTTAGAGCATACATAGCTCAGATTGAAGGATTAAGAGCTGAGATTGGAAAGTTAGACGCAACAATCGCAACATTAAGACAATCATTGGCAACATTAAAAGGTCTAAAAACATTGGGGGAGGGTAAAACTGTCTTAGTTCCTGTTGGAAGCATTGCTCAGGTAGAGATGAAAGTTGAAAAGATGGACAAGGTTGTTGTTTCAGTTGGGCAAAATATTTCAGCTGAGTTAGAATATGATGAAGCATTAAAATACATTGAAAACGAAATTCAGAAGTTATTGGCATTTAGATTGGTCTTAGAGCAGGCAATTGCTGAATTGTATGCAAAAATAGAGGACTTAATTGCAGAAGCTCAAAAATCTGGTGAAGAAGAAGTAGAAGAGGAAGAAAATGAAGAGCAAAATGAGTAAAGAAATTGAAGAAGCAATAAACTTTCTTAAATCTCTTCCAGAGGGAAGGAGGATATATATTGAGATGTCTGGCATCTGGGTTGAAGTTAATAAAGAAGAGGCAATAAATTATTTAAAAAAGAAGATTGAAGAGATTGAAAAAGAATCTCAGCAATAATAATTTTAAATTTTTAATTTTTTATTTTTTTCTTTTCTTAATTATTTTTTAGCTCTTCAATACTCCTACAAACGCAAAACTCACAGAGAGAATATTCATTGAGTTGTTTATTTTTAACTGGGCAATAATATGTATTTCCTTTTTTGATGATTTTTACATTTCCAGGGAAAGTTAAATAAGTTGGATGTAGTGGTTTCTTAGCAATAAAAGCTAAATATGGGCATATGATTTTTGAGAGATTTATAAATTTATCCTCATCTGGTGTGTAGTATTTCCTAAACCTTTCAATTCTTTCAAGCATTTTATTTAATTTTTCATCGTCAATATCTTCATCTTGAATTTCATCAACGCTTTTTTTCTTAATTTCGTTGAAGGTCTCAATAAAATACCTCATCATCGCCTCAACATAATGATTTTTATATTTTGGTGGGAGATATTTGGCATCTTTCTCAATAAAGCTTCTAACCATCATTATATCATATATACTAAAATTTTTAATCTCTTCTTTTAATTTTTTAAATAATTCTCTTGCCTTCATAATCCCACAGTTAAAACGCCTTTTCTATCATAAAACATAAAACTGCTACAAGTAAAGCTCCTAAAACCATTTTTATCCCGGAGATTATAACATTCTCCTTAGAAATCTTTCCTATAAACACTCCAAGTATGAATAATATCAATATAGTTATAAATATGGCAACATATAAAGCAGTTTTTACATCAAATAAAAAGAAGGGAATTACTGGAAGTGATGAGCCAAGAGTAGTAGATACTCCATCTATAAGCCCGCAAATCATCGTCTCTCTAATTGCTTTTTTGTAAATTATTGACTTCTTTAAATATCCATTCTTTTTTAACAAACTCTTCTCCTTTTGAATCCTCTCCCTTTCTAATGATGCCTTTTCAGCTGTAAATGCTCCAAGAATATTTGATAAACCGTTGGCTATTCCTCCACCAAGTCCGGCGGCTATAATAACAGATGCATCAGCTGAACCACTCGCTCCAATAACAACCCCGAGAGCTGATAGAGAACCATCGATGAGACCTCTAACTATATACCTCGTCCCAGATTCTCCATTTATTATATTTAGAATTGATTTCAAACTACGCGGAACTCTCAACATTTATCACCCAAAATATATTTTTCATTTTTATATTTAATTTTTTGATTTATATGTTACATTAAATTTAAAATATCCCTCAAATCATTTCCTCTTAAAATCCTCTCCCTGATTGTTCTCTCTTTCTCTTTTATACTTTTTGCATTTTCTATAACCTCACTAATAGAAGATTTTTTTATAACTGCCACACCATTTTGGTCTCCAACAATAATATCCCCTGGATTTATTAAAACTCCACCACAATTTACTGCTACATTTACCTCTCCAAGATTTAAAGGTTTCCCTGCATTAGGACAGAAATTTTTTGCAAAAACTGGGAACTTTAAATCCCTTATATCTTCAACATCCCTAACACACCCATCTATAACAATCCCCTTAACTCCCTTTATTTTAGCGTTTAGAGAAGCTAATCCCCCCCAGACGGCTGTCTCATACTTTTTTTCTCCAACAACCTCCACCACAATAAATTTGTTTTTAGCGAAGCTTATACTCTTAACTACCGTTCCCCAATCATCGTAGTTTGTTTTTACGGTTATTGCCTCACCAAAAACAATTTTTTGATTATCTAAAATTGGTTTAATGCCTTTTAATGGCTTAGCCCCAGCATCACACAAGTTAGGAACTGAAAAATTTTTTAAGATGTTCATAATACTCCCTACAATAATTTTAATAGGACTTTCACAGTTTATATATTCAATTAAGGTAGTTGGATACCTTAAAGGCATCAATTTCTTTATAAATATAAATTTTATTTTTTGTTCTTATAAAAGTCCTGTTTCAGCAACCTCCTTAGCCCAATAGGTAATGATAAAATCAGCTCCCGCTCTTTTTATACTTAACAATATTTCATAAATAACCTTTTCCCTATCCAGCCATCCATTTTTAGCAGCTGCCTCAACCATTGCATACTCCCCACTAACACAATAGCCACCAATAGGCACATCAAACCTGTCCTTAGCCATCCTTATTATATCTAAATAAGGTAGAGCTGGCTTAATTAAAATTAAATCAGCCCCCTCCTCTATATCTAATGCAATTTCTCTCATTGCCTCTCTTGCATTTCCTATATCCATCTGATAACTCTTCCTATCTCCAAACTTTGGAGCACTTTCAGCCGCTTCCCTAAAAGGTCCATAAAAAGAAGATGCATATTTAGCTGAGTAACTCATTATAGCAACATCATCATATCCATTTTCTTCTAAGACCTCCCTTATAGCCCTAACTCTACCGTCCATCATGTCTGATGGAGCTACAATATCAACCCCCGCCTCAGCATAAGATAAGGCAATCTTTGCCAATATAGGGAGGGTAGCATCATTTAAAATCTTTCCATCTTTAACAATCCCGCAGTGTCCATGGCTCGTATATTCGCATAAACAGCAATCGGCTATAACTAAAAGCTCATCACCCAACTCCTCTTTAATTCCCCTTATAGTTCTTTGAACAACTCCATTTTTATCGTAGGCAGAGCTTGCTACCTCATCTTTATACTTTGGAATGCCAAATAATATAACTGCTGGAATTTTTAAATCAGCTATTTTTTTAGCTTCTTCAATGGCTCCCTCTACACTAAACCTATATTGGTTTGGCATTGAGTTAATTTCCTTTTTTTCCTTTCCTTTTAGATTTTCATCCACAAAGATTGGCATAATTAAGTCATTTTTTGTTAAAGTTGTTTCTCTAACTAAGTCCCTAATTTTTTGGTTTTTTCTCAATCTTCTTGGTCTTATTAACATTTAGAATCACCTAAACAGCTTTTATAAAGTATTTTAAATTATCATCTTTTTTGATTTTTGGATGGATAATTTTTAAATATTCTTCCAATATTTCAGCTGATTTTAATGTTTCGTATTTTAGATAGTCCTCAGAAGTAATGTAAAATCTACCTTTTTTGTAGGCGTTGAATTTTAAAAACTCTGGATTTTCTTTTAATAGTGCTTTTATCTCAACATTTTCCCCCATACTATCCAATATACAAATATCAGCGTATTTTGCCTTATTAATAAATAATTTCCTATCTATGAATTGATAATTAACTCCTTCAACATCTTCAAATAGGTAATTTCCTTTTAACTCTTTAATTAAGTTTGGAATATAATGGGAGTTTCCATAAACATAAAAATTTTTATGATAGCCAAAAAATGCAACAACTGGCTTATATTTAACATTTTTTAGAGAGTTCAATATTTTCCTCTTTTCTTCAACTATTTCATTAAATATTTTCTCAGCTTTTTTGTATTTGTTGTATAGGGAGGCGTAAAACTTTATCCACTCAATTTTCCCTAAAAAATTTGGCTCTTTATAGTTTCCCGTCTTTACATAGTCAATGTTATTGTTTTTTAACCACTTTCCCAATGGATTAAAAATATTCCAATCTATAAGGACAGCCAAGTCGGGATTTATATTTAATATTTCATTATAATTAATCTTTCCATCACTTCCAACATCAACTATTTTCCCTTTTAGATATTTATCGTATATGGGGTAGTTTTTTAACATTGCATTGCCCCAAAAAACTCCTTTAATGCTTTTAATCATCTCCTTTATATTTAGAAGGTAGGCGGTATCTATAAACATGGAGTCGGCAACAATAACTTTTTTTAATGATTTTTTTATATGTAGTTTATTGTTTTCAGCATCTACAACCATATTATTGGATATGTCAAAATGAGTGGCGTATTTAACCAATCTGTTAAAGCAATTATAAAATATCTTTGCCATATCTATCCCAAAAAGTAAAGTTAACTTAAATATTATTTAAGATTTCTTTATATATATTGATTTTGCAAAAATCTTAAAAACTAAGAATATAATTTAATGAAATACCAAATGCCAAAAAATAAATTTTAAAAGGGGGATGATTGTGTTTTTAACATTGGATGACTTTGATTTTGAAGGTAAGAGGGTAGTTTTAAGAGTAGATATAAATTGCCCAATAGACCCAAATACTGGGGAGATTTTAGATGACAAGAGGATTAGAGAAATTAAATCAACTATTACTGAGCTTATAAACAAAAATGCCAAGGTTGTTATATTGGCTCATCAAAGCAGACCTGGAAAAAAGGACTTTACCAATTTAAAAAATCATGCAAGAGTTTTATCGGAAGTTATTGGTAAAGAGGTTAAATACGTTGATGAAGTTATTGGCTCTACGGCAAGAGAGGCAATAACCAATATGAAAGAGGGAGACGTCATTTTATTGGAGAACGTTAGGTTTTACTCTGAGGAGGTTTTAAGTGATTGGAAGAAATGGAAGGATATAACTCCAAAAAAACAGGCAGAGACAAATATAATTAAAAGATTGGCTCCATTATTTGACTATTTTGTTAATGATGCCTTTGCAGCTGCACACAGGGCTCAGCCATCATTAGTTGGCTTTTCTTACTACATGCCGATGATTGCTGGAAGATTGATGGAGAGGGAAGTTAAAATACTATCAAAGGTTTTAGAAAACCCAGAAAGACCTTGTGTCTATGTTTTGGGGGGAGCTAAGGCAGATGACTCAATAAGAGTTATGAAGAATGTTTTAGAGAACGGAACAGCAGATAAGGTTTTAACATCTGGAATTGTTGCCAATATTTTCCTTGTGGCTATGGGTTATGACTTGGGAGTTAATGAGGAAGTTATTGAAAATCTTGGTTTAAAAAGCCAGATAGAGGTTGCTAAGGAGTTATTAAATAATTTTGAGGATAAAATTGTTGTTCCTGTTGATGTTGCCTTAAATATTAATGAAGAGAGAGTCGAAGCTGATTTAAATAAAGATGAAAAAGTAGAGCATTTAATTAACGATATTGGAGAAAAGACCATTGAGCTTTACAGTAAAATAATTGATGAGGCAAAGACCATTGTTGCTAATGGTCCTGCTGGTGTGTTTGAAAAGGAAGAGTTTGCAAAAGGAACTGAAAAGCTATTAAAGGCGATAGCAAACTCAGATGGCTTTTCAGTTATTGGTGGAGGACATTTATCTGCTGCTGCTGAGTTGTTTGGTTTTGCCGATAAAATTGACCATGTTAGTACTGGTGGAGGAGCTACTTTGGAGTTTTTGGCTGGGGAAAAATTGCCGGTAATAGAGATGCTTAAAGAGTCGTATAAAAAATATAAATGCTAACTATTTTATTCTTTTTTGGTGGTTATTATGAGAAGAGAGCAGTTTTATAGATGGATTTCTGCCTCTCATGAAATTTTTGAGGTATTTGAAGATAGGGGAGAATCTTACATTTATTGTATAAGGTGGGTTGATGAATACTTTGGAAAGGGAAGATTTACCATAACCGAAAAAATAAAAAATAATCTATTGGATGATGTCAATAATCTCTATATAAAAGACAAAAGCATTGAAAACTTCTTGAAGTCGGAATATAAAATGTTTATAGTTAATCTCCCAAGAAATAATGATAAATTAGCTTTTGCGTTTGCTCCTTATTTAATGTTCTGGAACGTTAGAAGGTTTGAAGAATACTTTAAAAAAGATAAGAATTTTAACCTTACTAAATACTTTGATAAGCTAAATGAAGATATTAGAGAGTTTGATACTATTTTTAAAATACTAAGAAAGAGACATATCTTAGATGACGATATAAATGAAAAATCCGTTAAAATATTGTTGAATGATTTAAATCAAACATTAAAAAAACTCTCTCCATTAAGTCAGAATGAATATATTATGGCAATAAAGACACTGCACATTATAGCTCCTTATTATTTCCCATTGTTAGATAATCCTATCATTGGAGCTTTGAAAAAGGTTGAGAATATTGGTAAAGATGAAGATGGATATATTAAATATATTGAGTTTATCAGAAACTTTTTAATTAACTATTACTTTGAGTGCAAAAAGTTGGAGAATAAGTTCAATCTATCCATATTAAAACTGCTGGATGAGGCATTTTATGTAAGGTATAGCATAGATTGGATTAGATATTCAAAATAACAAATATGGAACTTTAAAAGGAATAGTATTAAAAATTAAAAAGATAATATTACAATAAGAAGGGGATTCTATGAATTTAAAAAAGGTTGTAGAAGAAATAAGGAATTTTGAAGGAATTTTAAGGAAGGTAGCTATTAAAGATGTTGTAGAGACCTTTGATTTTGATGATGAAGATTATGAATTCGACATAATAGTAGATTTTGGAGACGATGCCGCTGTTATAGGAATAGATGGAGATAATGCCATTCTATTAGCCGCTGATGGAATTTGGGGAAAACTCTTAGAAGCAGACCCGTGGTGGGCTGGCTATTGCTCTGTCTTAGTTAATTGTAAGGATATAGCGGCAATGGGCGGAAAATGTGTAGGAATGACTAATATAATAAGCATAAGAGATAAAGATATTTGCAGAGAGGTTTTAAAAGGAGTTAAAGATGGTGTAAAGAAATTTGGAGTGCCAATGGTTGGGGGGCACACCCACCCAGATGCCATGTGTAATGTTTTAGACGTTTCTATAACTGGGATTGCTAAAAAGGATTGTATATTGAGGAGTGACAACGCAAGGGTTGGGGATAAAATAATCTTTGCCTATGACTTAGTTGGGCAGATATATAAATCATTTCCATTAAATTGGGACACAACAACAATGAAGTCAAAAAAATTGGTTAAGGCACAGATGGATGCATTAGTTTATATTGCTGAAAATAAATTAGCCAATTCTTGCAAAGATATAAGTAATCCAGGAGCTATTGGAACTTTGGGGATGTTATTGGAGGTTTCAAGGAAGGGAGGAGTTGTAGATATAACTAAAATCCCAAAACCAGAGGAGATTGATTTAATCCACTGGCTTAAAGTTTATCCTGGAAGTGGTTATGTATTAACTGCAAGAGAAGAGAATTTTAAAGATATTAGGGATATTTTTGAAGATGTTGAGATGACAGCAGAGATTTGTGGTGAAGTTATAGCTGAAAAGAAATTGTATATTACCGATGGTGAAAATAAAGAAGTTGTTTTTGATTTTGAGAAAGAGTTTATTTGTGGCTGTTGATTTTTAATATAATTTTTAATGGTGAAACTATGAAATTAGCAGTAGATGCTGTTTTTTATGTAAGGGAAGGGTTTAATTTTGAAAAAGCATTTAAAGAGGTCTTAAAAATCTTAGGAGAGGATGTTAAAATTTTATCTGTTGAGTATCCTGAGTTGGCTTTAATTTCAGAGAACGGGTATTATTACAGATGCGGGTTTATGCTTGATAAACCATTAAAAGAGGAATTAAGTAGAGAAGAGATTAATAAAATAAAAGAAAAAATTAAAAAGTTGTTTGAGGATGAGATAATATACACGCTGACATGTGAGATTTTATGAGGGAGGTTAAAGATTTCTATGATAATTGGGAGCCAAAAGATTTCCCAAACTATATAAAAGTAATTATGAATTTTGCCGATGAGTTAATATTTGAAGAAATATCTTTATTGTTAAAAAAATTTGAAAATAAAGAAGATTTTTTGGTTTTAGATTGTGGATGTGGCTTTGGAGCTTTTTATAATTTAACAAAAAACTTCAACACTATATATTTGGATATATCGTTAAATTTGCTCAAAAAATTTAAACTCAAAGAAAGAAAGATTTGTGCAAACATATTATATTTGCCTTTTAAAGATAACACATTTGATTTAGTTTTATGCATAAACGTTTTAGAGCATGTAAATTATTTAAATGCCTTAAATGAAATAAAGAGAGTTTTAAAAAATAATGGGCATTTGATAGTTGTTGTTATAAATAAAAATAGCTTAATTAAAGAAGAGATTTTTAACGATTTTAAAATCTTTCATAAACCGCTATCTATTAAAGATTTTGAAGTAAAGGGTTTTAAAATTGTTTATTCAAACTCAGTGTATTTTTTACCTCCAATTTTCAAAATATTTCCACCAGTGATTTTGTCAAAACTCTTAAAATATTGGAAGACGATAGATAAAAAACTCTCAAAAATTTTTAAAAACAAGGGAGAGTTTTTGATTATTGAGATGGTGAAAACATGATTATTTACACATTACCAAAAGGAACTTATAGTGAGATTGCCACAAAAGAATTTTTAAAGTATATTGATGGGAATTATGAAATAAAGCACTGCAATTCAATATACGACATTTTTGAAAAGGTAGATAACGGAGGTTTGGGGGTAGTTCCAATAGAAAACTCTATTGAAGGTTCCGTATCTTTAACACAAGATTTATTATTACAATTTAAAGATATTAAAATATTGGGAGAGTTGGTTTTAGATATTCATCACAATTTAATTGGATATGATAAAAATAAGATAAAAACAGTTATTTCTCATCCACAGGCATTGGCTCAATGTAGGAATTACATAAAAAAACATGGCTGGGAAGTTAAAGCAGTGGAAAGCACAGCTAAGGCAGTAAAAATAGTTGCTGAGAGTAAAGATGAAAGCTTGGGAGCTATTGGCTCAAAAGAATCCGCAGAATATTATAACTTAAAAATATTGGATGAAAATATTGAGGATTATAAAAACAATAAGACGAGGTTTATTTTAATTGGTAAAAAGGTTAAATTTAAAACACTTCCAAAAAAATACAAGGTTTCAATCGTCTTTGAGCTAAAAGAAGACAAGCCAGGAGCTTTATACCACATTTTAAAAGAATTTGCTGAAAGAAATATAAACTTAACAAGGATTGAATCAAGACCTTCAAAAAAACGGCTGGGAACTTACATATTTTATATTGATTTTGAAAATAACAAAGAAAAGCTAAATGAGATTTTAAAATCTTTGGAAAGGCATACAACATTCATTACATTATTGGGTGTATATCCTGTCTTTGATTAATTTATTATCTAAACTCTTTGTAAAATATGTCAGTTGATGGATGAACCTCAATGAAGTTGTTATAAACATCTACCCCTCTAATTAACTGGGTGAAGTATGGTAAAACCTCAGCACATGGCATCATGGTTATAGCCCCAACAACCTTACCATTTTCATAGTATATTTTATTTATTCCAACATCACTCAAAACTTTGAAGAAATTACCTCTCCCAATATGGCTCTTTATTATTTTATATTCATTTGTCTGCTTTCCTACATAAGATATGGTTAAAGATAACCTAATAGTTTTAGGGATTAGTTCATAATTTGGCTTTATTAGTGGTTTGTTATTTATCTCATTAATAATATTTTGAGCCGCTACTCTTCCTTCCATTCTTGAAATTGGAGTATTTCCTCCACCGTTTATTAAACAATCTCCACAAGCATAAGTTTTTTCTTTATTTACAACTCTTAAATATTCATCCGTCTCAAAAATCCCCTTTCCGCCAATAGCCAATATTTTTGTATAGTCATCATCTTTTAAAAGTTTTTCAAACTCTTCTTTATCGTTTGTTATCTTAAAGTTTATAACTTTCTTCATTAAATAATCTCTAATCTCTTCATCTTTAATTTCTTTTAAAATTTTGGACCTTGTGTATAGAACAACATTACAACCAAAATCAGAGAATATTGAAGCATATTCAACTCCTGCTGTTCCTCCACCAATGATTAATATATTTTCTGGCAGTTCTCTTAAATTTGGAATATCTTTGTGAGTTAAAACCTCATATCCATTGTAATTGGAAGGATAATTTCTTCCAGTGGCATAAACTACATAATCATAATCTTCCCTATATTCTTCCTTAAATTCCTTATATTTTATATTAACTCCTAAGCTTTTTGTTTCTTTTTCTAATTTATTTCTAATCTTATCTTGAATTTTATTTATTTTTTCTTGGAGTTCTTTAAACGAAATTATTTCTTCTAAATTTATTTCCCTTCCCTTTAAGATACTTAAATTATTTAATATATCAGCCATCTCCCTCAATCCGGTTATGTAAGTGCATCCATAGTTTAAACAAGTCCCTCCTATTCTATCCCTTTCAAATAAATCAACATCAAAGCCATTTTTTGCCAAATACATTGATGCCGTTCTTCCTGCTGGTCCTCCGCCTATAACAGCTATCTTTAACTCCATAATTCCACCAAAAAATAAAAAATAGTGTATAATTTTTAGTAGTAATACCAAATCGTCTTATATTCCTCAATATCTTCCCCAATCTCTTTTAAACCATCTAAGTATTCTTTAATTGGCACATCTTCATAAGTGTAGAGTTTGGTTGGGTATATTCCTTTTTCCCATGGATGCATTAAATAAACTCTACTTCCATCTGGCTTTATAGCTATTAACTCCCTATCCTGCCATGCTCTCAAATGGTTTTTTCCCATTCTTGGAACATTAAATACTGGTTCATCTGTTCTAAATGAACCAGGCAGTAATCTTGCCTCCTCCTTAACCTCCTGGGCTAATCTTGCTATTGGAACTAAGTAATCTTTATGCTCCATCTTTCCCTTTGGATAAAAAGTATAATAAGGGATAATCCCAACCTTCTTTAAAGCAATCCTTAAAGCTACATTTTCAAATCTCCTACTAACATATCTGTGATAAACATGCTGATTATAGACATAAATATTATTTGTTCTCAATTTTTTAACCGCCTCTTTAACATCTGGTGTTATCTCATAACAACTCTCTACATGCGTTGAAATCATTAAACTCTTTTCAAAACTACCCAACAACTCAGCCAATTCATCTGTTATTCTCATTGGGGCTGTTACTATTGTTCTTGTTCCAAATCTAACCCCAATAACATGGTTCATTTCAGAAACTCTATTTAACATCCTTTCAATTGCCTTGTCATTTAAGCTAAATGGGTCTCCTCCTGTGATGAGGATTTCAATCATAGAGTCGTGTTCAGCAAACCAATCCAATGCCCTCTCAACCTTTTCCCATCCAGGAAATGCTTTGGCATCAAAGTCCTGAACCATCCAATTCCTCTGGCAATAAACACAAATCTGTGGGCATGATTCATATGGCTTAATTATTGCTATGGTTACATATCTCCTTGTTACCAAGTCAATTGGTGAAGTGTCATGTTCCCCCATAAAGTCAAATGCTATATCCCTATCCTCCTTATGCTCAATCATCTTCTCAACATACCACTCTGGTGGAATAACCTGCCTTCTAACAGCTAAATCTTCAACATAAGGATTTTCAAAGTCAAATAAGTGGAGGTAGTAGGGGGTTAATCCAAATGGTATGCCATTTTTTACAGCTTTTTCAATAATCTTCAAATCTTCATCAGATATCTTAAAGTTTGTTTCCTCTCTAAGCTCTTCCAATGTTTTTAATCCTTTTAAACCTCTTAATACATTTTTAAACTGCCACTTGTAATTAAACCACTCTTCATCAGTTATTCCAAAAAACTCCTCTAAAATTTCTCTATTCTTCTTTCTCTTTAATATAATTCTTTTGTCTAAACCACTTGGATATCTACTTATATACTCCCTCATAATTTCATAAACCTTATCTAAGAAGTTAGACCTTGCTATTCCTGCTTCCCTACCTTTTATTTTACTGAAATCGATAAATTTAACTCCTTCCTCTAATAATCTCTCCCCCAAGAATCCTAAGGAATAATCTGCCTTTCCAGACATTGCTAAGAATAACTGCTTAAATTCTTCAATAAATCCTTCCCTAATTTCTTTTAATGCCTCGTCATCTCCTTTATATGCCTTCCATAAATATTTTAGTGTGCTGAAACCTGCTAATCTCTCATTATCCTTTGATATTATGTTTAAAAATATCTCAATTGCCTTTAAAGATAGCCACCTATCAACTTCGTTTTTAAACTTAACCCTCCCCGCTCTTATTTCCCACTCTAACTCTTTACAAAATTCAAATAACTTCTCTCTCGCTTCTTCTACACTTTCACTTTCCTCCAAAATCGCTCCAATTTCTGGAATTATATTAAAAATTTCTAAAAATGTTTTATAACTAATGGTTTTACACTCAGTCATGGACTTTATAGTCATAAATATCACCCCTATATCATTAATTTAAATAATTTGATATTGCGTTAATTATTTAAACACTTTTTTATGCTAATAAATAACGATTCTGTCGAAAATTACATTAAATCTTTAAATAAAAAAATAGGTAACCCTTTAGCCAAAAACTCAAAACCTTTAAAAATTAATATCTACTCCATATTAACAATGTCGATAATCATATAAAAATTTTTTTATTTTTTTATTATTTTTAGATTTGGTAATGAAATCTTTTTTATTTTTTAGAATGGTTAAATGATAGATTTAAATATACAATTAAATTAAAAAATTTAAAAAATAAAATGATATATTGAAGCTATCCTACTCTAAATAAATAGCTGGTTTAAATGGAATAGCAAACCTCTTTTTATTTGCCTTATCTTCTCCATTAATTATAACTTCCTCAACACCAAACTCTTTCTTTAAAAACTCCTTGGCACTTTCTAAGACATCGACC
>JAMOTQ010000110.1 GCA_027068365.1 Methanocaldococcus sp. | reverse complement strand
TCAGTTGTAAAGCAAAGGTCTTTAACTTTTCTTTTAAATTCATTTACAATGTCTTTAAATTCATCTACTGTATAACCTCTCTTCATTTTCTTTAAAATTTCGTCATCTCCACTCTGCAAAGGTAAATGTAAAAATTTCCCAACTTTTTTATCTTGATAGATTTCTATAATCTCATCCAATATTGGTTCAACATTTTTTGCATGCATCATCCCAACTCTCATTATAAAGTCCCCTTCTATTTGTGTTAAATCATTTAATAGGTTGGCTAAGTTATCTCCAATATCAAAACCATAGCATGCAGTGTCTTGGGCAGTTATAAATAGGCATTTGGCTCCTTTTTCTATCAACTCCTTGGCTTTATTAACGATTTTTTCTCTTGGATAAGATATTAACTTACCTCTTGCTATTTTCACTATACAATAACTGCAATTTCCTAAGCATCCCTCGCATATTGGTAGTGGTGTAATTAAAGATGGTTTTAAGTAATCTAATTTTTTGGAGAGTGTTTTATTTATCTCTTCCTCAATGTAAGGAGTTCTATATTTTTTTTCAATGTAAGTTTTTAATATCTCCCCTGCTTTGTGTGCTTCCCTTGGATATATGTGTAAAAATCCTTTAACTTTATTTTTTAAAGCTTTTGGCAAGCATCCAGCAACAACAACTTCTTTTCCTAAATTTTTTAGCTCATTTATTCTGTAAATCATTCTGTTTTCTGTCTCTAATCTAACAACGCATGTGTTTATTATTGCTATATCTGCCTCTTCTAAGTTATCAACAACCTCAAATCCATGCTCTTTTAAAGAGTTTTTTATAATTTCAGTGTCAGCAGTGTTTAAAACGCATCCATAACCTTCAACATAAACTTTCACATTTACCACCACTTACAAACTATACAATCATATATTTAAATTTTATGTTATGTGTTATTTAATAACAACCAAATAAGAAGAAATAAAAAAATAAAAATAATAAAGTTTATAAACTTACTCAATTAAATCAGAAAATAGCTTTATAACATCTTTTGAGCTTAATACCCCAACCATTTTATCTTCACATGGAGATTTAACATATAAGTGGTGGATTCTTTTTTCAGCCATAATCTCCACGGCTTTCTCTAATGGAGCTTCTGGGCTTACGGTTATTGGATTTGTTGTCATAATCTCTTCTGCTGTTTTATCTAAGTCGTTGTAATGCTTTAACACATCTGTATCTGTAATAATCCCCCAAAATGTTTCTCCATCTGAGACAACTACGGATGATATATCATACTTTGCCATTGTTTTAATAACATCACTTAATTTTGTATCTAAGGTTACTTCAACAACTCCTTTTTTCATCACATCTCTAACTAAATACTTTGATATCATACTAACACCCCCTCAATATATATTTACCATAATCTTATTTTTATAAATTCTCTTATTTTTGAAACATACTGTAATTATACACCAAAATCCTTATATAGTCAAATATAACAATTGATGTATGATAACCTTCATATATTTCTTTGGCAATATCATCTATTACCTTCCAATTTATTCATATATTAACAATTATAAATTCACGCTTATGGTGATATAATGGATGACTTAACCCAACTACCAGGAGTAGGACCCACAACAGCTGAAAAGTTAAAAGAGGCAGGTTATACTGACTTTATGAAAATTGCAACTGCATCAATTGGTGAGCTAACAGAAATAGAGGGGATTAGTGAGAAAGCTGCTGCAAGAATTATAGAGGCAGCGAGAAAACTATGTAATTTAGGATTTAAAAGTGGAAGTGAAGTTTTATCTCAAAGAAAAAATATATGGAAGTTATCAACTGGAAGCAAGAACTTGGATGAAATTTTAGGAGGAGGGTTGGAGAGCCAGTCAGTTACTGAGTTTGCTGGAATGTTTGGTTCTGGTAAAACCCAAATAGCCCACCAAGCATGCGTTAATTTGCAGTGTCCAGAGAGGATAGTGGCAGATGATGACATTAAGGATGAGATTTTAAATGAACCAAAGGCAGTTTATATTGATACAGAGGGAACATTCAGACCAGAGAGGATTATTCAAATGGCTGAGGCATTGGGTTTGGATGGGAAAGAGGTTTTAAACAACATCTTTGTAGCAAGGGCTTATAATTCAGATATGCAAATGCTTTATGCTGAAAATGTTGAGAATTTAATAAGAGAGGGGCATAATATAAAGTTGGTTATAGTTGATTCACTAACATCAACATTCAGAACTGAATATATAGGAAGAGGAAAATTGGCAGAGAGACAGCAAAAGTTAGGAAGGCACATGGCTACTCTTAACAAATTAGCTGATTTATATAATTGTGTTGTTATAGTAACTAACCAAGTTGCCGCAAGACCAGACGCTTTATTTGGACCTTCGGAGCAGGCAATTGGGGGGCATATTGTTGGGCATGCCGCAACATTTAGAATATTTTTAAGAAAGGCAAAGGGAGATAAGAGGGTTGCTAAGCTTTACGACTCTCCACACTTGCCAGATGCTGAGGCAATGTTTAGAATAACCGAAAAGGGAATTCACGATTAAACTAAATAATAGAATTGAGAGGCACTGCCGAGCGTATAGCGAGGCAGTGCATCCTGTTTTGATGAAACAGAAAGCTTTGCTTTCTGGCTATGGAAACTCGAAGAGTTTTCATTTAACTTTTTCTAAAAGTTTCGTTTAGAATAACCGAAAAGGGAATTCACGATTAATTCTTTAAATTAAATTTTTAAATATAATTTTTGAAAAAATAAAAATAAAAAAGTTAATTTAGATAGATTCTTTTTTCATCAATTCCTTTACTTCTTCTAAGAATTTACCATAACCTACTTTTTTCATAACAGCGGCTAACCTCTCTCTTTGTGGTTTTTCAGCATATTTATCATAGGCAATTAAAACCTTATCAATGAAGTTTATAATTTCATCAACATTCATTAATTTCATTTTAATTCCTTCAATAACTTCTCTCCCAGATTTTCCACCAACATAAACTAAATAGCCCTCTTCTTTAACATCTCTTGCTTCATTTGGACAGTTTTTAATACACTTGCCACAACCAATACATACATTGTAGTTTGTGTAAGACATTTTTCCTCTTACATCAATTGCCTCAACCTTACAAACCTCAGCACATCTTCCACATCCGTTACATTTTTCTTCATTTACCTTTGGATATTTAACACCAACTATTCCAACATCATGAACTTGTGGTCTTACACATTTATTTGGACATCCGCTTATTGCTATTTTAAATTTGTATGGGGCAGGTCTCTCTTTGAATTTATCTTCAATGATTTTACATAGTTCTGTTGTGTCTATCAAACCACTGCTACAATTTCCTCCTCCAGGGCAAGCCAATGTAGCTCTAACTAATGGACCTTCTGAACCTGTAATTAAACCTTTCTCTTTTAATCTTAAAACAATATCCTCAGCGTCAAATCCACTAACCTCGTGAATTTCAATACCTGCCCTATCAGTTATTTTTATTTTTGCGTTGTATTTTTCAGCAATATTTAGGATTTCTTTTATTTCCTCTGGCTTATACCAACCCCCCGGTTTAGCCCTAACTCTTATAAAGTAATTTTCATCTGCTCTCTTTCCAATTCCTCCATAATCAGATAACCAATAGAATGAGATGTATTCATTATTTTTTCTTCTTCTCTCAATTTCTTTCTTAAATCTCTTTAATTTTAATTGTCTCAATTTTTCAATTTTTTCTAAATTAACTCCTTCTTTTAACTCTAAGGCGTTTTTAATTTCCTCTCCTTTTTCAGTTCTTATTATGATTGTTGAATAACCATCTGGACTTCCAACACTACCAACTGAGATATCTGCAAGTTCAGCGTCAAAGTCCCTACACATCTTACAGCCAGAGCAGATTTCAAACTCTTTTAAGTCAAATTCTTTCTTCTCTCCATTTATATAGACGAGGAGTTTTCCTTTCTTAATATCAAATTTCTCAACTTTTTCAATGTCTATTTCATGCTTTGATAAAACTTCTTTTAAACTATTGTATTCAAACTTTTCAGTGCAGAATAATCCAATTAAATACTCTATTTTTGGCAATTTAACTGGCTTTCCATCTCTGCCTAACTCAAAGTCATGTTTTGCCAAGTATGGGAAGTATTGTAACTTCCTTAAACCGTTAATTTGGCAAGGTAATCCAACAACAGCTACTTTTTTTAATCCCATCTCTCCTGCTTTTTTTAAAGCATCTAATGTTGATATTGCATATTTTGATTTTGCTGTTTTTAATAAATCATCTTCATTTTGAACAACCAATGAAACTGGTTTCCAGCATTCATCTCCAACAACTATTGCCCCATCAATTTTTTTATTTTTCAATAAATATTTTAGAAATGCTGTAACAACCCCTCCATCTTGCCCTTCAATATCGCTTTTTGCATAATAGTATTTTTCATAAAATTTCTCCCTAATCTTTATTTGATATTTTCCTGATGAGACCCTTGGGCATACTTCATAACACATTCCATTTCCTTTCCTTAAACATTCTTCTGTTAGTTTTGGCTTTTCATCAAAGGTTAATAAATTGTTTGGACATGCTATGGTGCATGTTCCACATCTTGCACATACTCCACTATCGACTATCTCATTTAACTTCCATTCGTACATTTTTTCACCTTGGGATTGTAGATTAATGGATTTTTAATTAAAAGTTATTTAAAGATGAATTGGCTTACAATTATATTTATGATTTTTTTTGAATATATTATTTACTAACATAGTCATGAGTAATGAATATATGTGTAATTTTATGGAAAGTTTTTAAATGAAGATAAGAAGTTAAAAAGGTGGTGGATTTGGATTATTTAACTCCGTTAATGGAGAGTTTTAAAATTTCTTTTTATTATACGATAAAAATATCAATTATTGTTTTAATTACAATGTTTATTGTGAATTATATTATGAACACTGACATTATGAGGAAATTTAGTAATTTTTTGTCTCCCATTTTAAAAAGATTAAAAATTAATCCATTATCTATTTCATCAATTTTAACATGCTTTTTTAGTCCAACTGTGGGATATTCAATATTAGCTGAGGGCTTGAAGGAAAATAAGATAAATGAAAAAGAGATTATAGGGACTTCATTGGCAAATTCATTTCCTTCTGTCTTATCCCATACTTTTACATTTTTTATTCCAGTTGTTGTCCCTATCTTAGGTTGGACAGGGGTTTTATATGTTTTAATAAGGTTAGGAGTTGCTTTAACAAAAACAATAATAGGATTTATATATTTATCAATTATATCAGAAGGTTGTTCCTTTGAAATGCCAGAGGTAAATAAATTAAACAAAAAGGAGAATGTAAAGAAGTCATTTAAAAGCACTCTTAGGTTTGCTAAAAGATTAATACCAATAATGTTTTTTATGATGACATTGGTTATTTATCTATCTAAAATAGGGTTTTTTGATTATGTTGAGAGATTTGTTGAACCAATAACAAACTTGCTAAATTTAAATCCTAATGTTGGAATTTTGGCGTTGACAGAAGTTATGAATGTGCAGGCGGCTATTGTAATGGCTGGTGGATTTTTAAATGAAAATATTTTGACATCAAAAGAGGTTTTAATTGGGTTAATTATTGGAAATGTTTTGACTTTCTCAACAAGATATGTTAAACACTCCCTACCTTTGCAGGTCTCTTTATTTGGAGCTAAGTTAGGGACTAAAATAGTTATGATTAATGCAG
>JAMOTQ010000109.1 GCA_027068365.1 Methanocaldococcus sp. | reverse complement strand
TTGGTGATTAAATGCTTGATAGGATTGATTTAAAGATTTTAAAAATTTTAAATGAAAATTCAAGAAAATCATTTAGGGAAATTGGGAGAGAATTAGGCATTAGCGAAGGAACTGTAAGAAACAGAGTAAAAAAATTAATTGAAAAAGGAATTATAACTGGATTTCATGCATCTATAAATCCAAAAAAGCTTGGATATGAAGTTATTGCCATTTTAGGTTTATATATAAAACCCCCAAAGGTTGAAGAAACCCTAAACAAATTAAAAGAACTTGATGAAATTATCGAGCTTTATCAAACCACTGGGGAATATGACGCTGTCTGCATTGCAGTTTTAAAGGATATGGAGGACTTGGGAAACTTTTTAACGGAGAAAATCTACCCCTTAGTTAATGTTAATGGTTGTAAAGTAACTCTTGTTTTAAAAACATTCAAAGATGGTAGTAAGATACCAATCTAAATTTTTATTACCAAAATATTAAATAAAAATATCAAATATTACTCAAAAAACCAAATAGAAACATTTAAAAAAGCCCTATTTATTATTATGCAAGTCATAAAAATTTTTAATTAATGCTTAGGTTTTTGCTATTTTTGTTTTACACTTTATAATTTTTAGAAAAAATCTGTATAAAAATTTCGCAATACGTAGCGAACATATATAATAATAGCATAAACTAAAATTAAAAAATGCAAAACCAAATATTTAAAAATTTAATTGTATGGTGAGATGATGGTTATAAGCAACATAATAGAAGGTGGAAAGACAGTTCTAAACCTAACAAAAGGAATCTTAGAGAAAGAGGATGATAATTTAAAGGTATCATATCCCGGAACAAACTACAACCTACCAATTATATACGGTCTCTTAGGTAAAAAAATAGAGACAGTAAAAGATCTAAAAGAACTAATTAACTCACTTGAAGTAAAAGATGAAGAAACCTTAGAAAATGCGTTAGATGCAGGAGTTGTAACATTAATATGTGCAGAGGCAATTGAGGCATTAAAATATGCAAAGAGTGATAAACCATACAAAGAGCCATACGTTGGCTTTATCCCAGACGATATTATAAGGAGCTTAGGTGTCCCACTCGTTGAAGGTAAAATCCCAGCTATCTTAGTCGTTATTGGAAAAGTTGGAGATAAAGAAAAACTAAAAAAACTCATAGATGACATAAAAAAGAGGAATATTTTGGCGTTATTAGTTGGAGAGATAATTAAAGAAATGGACGAAGCAGGCATTGAGTATGGATTAGACAAACTACTCGTCCCTATCGGTGAAGAAATAACCTCAGCGGCACACGCGGCAAACTTAGCTATAAGAACTCCGTTAATCTTTGGAGGTATCGAACCAGGAAAAGCCGATGAAATCATCGAATATTTAAAAAACAGAGTTCCGGCAGTAGTTGTTGCGTTGGGAGAGTTAGATAACATAACACTATCAGCCGGAGCTGGATGCATAAAAGCAGGAGTCCCAGTAATAACAAACAACGAAGTTCCAGTTATTAAAGGAGCTTTAGAAAGCTCAGACAT
>JAMOTQ010000108.1 GCA_027068365.1 Methanocaldococcus sp. | reverse complement strand
ATTTTAATGTCGCATTGAGCAATGATAAACTAATCTTTGAATTTAATGACTTTGAAAAGTTTAAAAATGCATTAGTTCAGCAGATAAAACATAAATATAGGAATATGATTGTAATAGGAGAAGATAAAAAGGCAAAAGTTCCAAAAGAGATTAAGAAGGACTTTATTTTACTTCAAGAAGGTAAAAAAGAATACGGAGCTGTAAAATTAAAAGAGGATGTATTTGACTGGAATAAACTTCCTAAAATATTGGATGAGCTAAAAGAAAGTAAAAAAGGGAATAAAATCTGTATAATGTGTGGAGGCAGATATAAAAAAAATTATACATTAAAACAAGCAATTTATCCATTTGTAACGAAGAATAAAAGCTTAAGTGGAATTAGGACAATTAAATCTCTTCCAGAATATCATAAAAATCTATGTTTAATGTGTTATTTGTTGGGAGTTCTGGAATGGACTGACGAAGGGCTAATATATCACACATCATCAAAAGAAAACAAAACATTTTTATTTCTTCCAATATTTGAAAGCTTAACTAAGCTTAACAAGTTTAAAGAAGAAACACTACACGCAGGGATTCTAAATATTTCAGGAAGATATGGAAATCTACTTAAAAAACCTAATTCTGACGATTTTGAAGAAACATTTGGAGAATATACAACATTATTGGCATTTTATGAGAAATTCATTTTTAATGTAAAGATGAGTGAAGTATTATGCAATAATTGGGGAGTATTACACATCCCATTAGGTAAAGTTAAAAATGTCAAATTTGAGACGATAAATGTTGATAAAGGAATCTTAGAGGTGATAAGTAAGTTAATAGAAAACGGATATCTGATATATACCAATATGATAAAGGGAATCTACTTCAAAAAGAAGACCAACAAAGGATTTGTTACTGATTGGAATATAACTACTGAAATTAAGGAGAATTTAGCAAAATCTCTACTAATAGATGACTTTAGAACTTTCTCAAAGCAGTTGATGCCAAGAAAAGGAGGTTTTGTTATCTTATCATCAGATGCTTATCAAATCTTAGATGAACTCATCTACTTATGGAGGTTGGTAAATATGGGAATTCCTAAGGAGAAATTGGATATAATAAAAAGTGTTGGGAATATTATTGCAAAAATATCTCTTGCAAATTCCTCTCTATTGTATAAACTTGATAAAGTTAGGACTATTGATGAGTTTTGGAGTGTTTTAAGAGAAATATCAAGAAAAATGGCTGGAATGGAAAAAGAAGAGCTTAGAGAAATAAAACCAACTGCAATAGATGAACTTGTAGTTATGGTTAAAGAACATGAAAAAATCTGGAAGGAGATTAGGGATTTGTTAGTTATCTACTCATCCATGTATCTTGCTATCAAAAAATTGAAAAAGGGAGGGGATTAGATGAAAGGCATAGAGATAGTTTGGTTATCAAAAACTGATTTAACAAACTTAAACTCTGGGGAAGGGGAGAGCAACTTTATTGATGTCAAGAAATTTAAGAAAAATGGAATTGAATATCCTTACGTTTCAGGACAGGCAATGAGATACTATATAAAAGAGGCAATTAGAAGAAATTTAGATGAAAATGAATTTATGTGCGTCCCAGATGATAAAGGAGAAACTTGTGGAAATATAGAAAACTGTATAGGATGCGACCTCTTTGGATTCATGAAGCCAGAGAAGGATGTTGGAGCAAGAACAAGAGTCTCACCAGTTAAAGTGTCTCCAGCGATAGGACTATTACCATTTGATGAAAACTCAGCAGTTGATTTCTTAACAAGAAGATATAGAGGGGGAGAAAAATCAGAGGGGGATATAGTAAATGTTGAAATTGGAGTTAATATCTATAAGGTAGGGATTGCCATTGATGTTAAAAGGGTTGGAGGAGAGGAGAAGATTGAAAATGGAATTGTTAAAATTGATTACTGCGTAAATGATGAAGAGCGTAAAAATAGGATTTCAAAGGTTATTGAATCTCTAAGATATTTGTCAGATTACTCAAAGCAGGCAAGGTTATTAACTGATTTCACTCCAGATTTTATAATAATTGCATTCCAAGATAAATACTCCCATAGATTGCAAAAGGCAGTAGATTTGAAAAATAATGCAATAAATGTTGATTTATTAAAGATAATTCTTAAAGATATTTCAGAATATTCACCAAAAATATTTGTTGGACTTGTTCCAAACTTCTTTGAGAATGAAGAAGAAGTTAAAAAGCTGTTTGAGGAAATGAATATAGAAGTTAAAGCTCCTCATGAGGCAATAAAAGATGCATTGAGTTATTTAGAAGAAATTAACTTATAAATCGGTGTTTCTATGTGGGGGTTGAAGTTTAGATGTGAGGGAATATACTTTGTAAGTTTTAGGAAGCCAGTTACAACCTCTTTATCTTTAACTTATAAACTTCCTCCTTTTACGGCAATTAGAGGGTTAATAGCCAATGCCTTAGGATTGCCAAGAGATTCATTTGAGATTCAAAACTGGTTTAAGATTGGGATGAGAGTTGAGGGCAAAATGGAGATTGGTAGAGAGATGGCTAAATTCTTAAAGATGATTTCAAGAAAATCATGTTATAGATGTGAGAATTGCGGATTTGAGAAAATATCAGAGTCAAAGCCAAAGAAATGTCCAAACTGTGGAAAAGAGAATATTGTAAAAGTGGAGAAAGTGATTTATGAAAGGACATTTCCTTCTTCACCGATGCATAGGGAATTTCTAATAATGCCAAAGTATTGGATTTATCTTGTGGGAGAAGAAAAGGAAATTAAAAAGATTTATGAAGCGTTAAAAAATCCAGAGAGACCTTTATATCTTGGAACATCTGATGATTTGGTAGATATTGACGTATTTAAGCCGGTTAAAGTAAAAGAAGTCGAAGAAAATGAGATAAATAGTATCTTAGATGGAATTCATGAAAACTGCATACTTGAAAAACTACCATATAGGTTTGTTCCAGTAAAAGACAAGAAAGGCAAGTTAAAAGAGGTTTATTCTGAATATAAACTCGTCTCTATCCCAAGAAAGTTTCCATATCTGTCTGAAAAACCTTTAAAAGCTTGGGACTTTGGAGATGAGTTTATTAGGGTGTTTTAATGATTCTTGCCAAAAGGGAAGGTAATGCATTTCAGACACTGAAAGGACATACCTACGATGCATTAAGAATCTATAAAGAATATTTAGAGAGAAATTTTGATGTAGTTGATAATTTCTGTAATAGATGGCAAATTCCGATCGAAAAATTTATAAAAAATACTTTCTTCACCATTTATTTGCATGATATTGGAAAGATAACTGAGGAGTTCCAAAATAATATAATAAAAGGCAGAAGGAGTAATAAACATCCGCATCCACTTTATGCCCTTCCGATTATTGATGGTATTGAGTTTGATTATTTGTTCGATATTCCAATTGAAGTTTTTGCTATTCTATCTCATCATACACAACTCTATAATAATTTATATGCTGATTATCAACAATACAAAAAAGGAACTTTTTTGATAGAGGAAATCAAAGAATTTATAAAAAATTCCAAGGATGCCTATGAATCTCTTAGATTTTCAAAGTTTTTTGAGTTTGAAGAGTTGAAGATAAATAAGATTCCAAAAGATGCAAAGCCTTTAGAACTACACAAATTAAGGAGGAAGTATTGGATAGAGGCAAATAATTATATTAAATCACTAAGTTTTGATGAAAAAATAAAATTAAAATCAATATTTTCATTCATGTTTGCTATTCTTCAATTGTGTGATGATTTTGCAAGTTTAAATTTCAGTGAATATGCAAAAGACAGAGGAGGGACTTTTGAAGATGTTTTAGAGAATTCAGAGATTTATGTTCCAACGTTGGATATTAAAAATCCGATATCACTTATATTAAAAGGTTATGAGCCATATAAATTCCAAAAAGAACTTTATAACTCAAAAAATAAGTTTGTGATGTTGTTTGCTCCTTGTGGGAGAGGTAAAACAGAGGGGGCATTACTTTGGGCATTAAATGCATTAAAAAACTTCAAAAGAAACAAAATCATCTTAGCAATGCCTACGCAAGTAACAAGCAATGCAATGTATGATAGATTGATAAAGATTTTTGGAGAGGAAAATGTTGGTTTATTCCATGGAAAGAGCTTTATAAAACTAAAAGACTCAAAAGAAATATGTGATGAGGAAGATTTAGAGGAGATTAGAGACGAAAACTTTAAAGGTAATGTATTCTTTAAGCCAATAACGATAACTACCATTGACCATGTTATATACTCTTTTGTCCATGGATTTTCTCAGGCAGATTTTGCTTTAGGAAATATACAGAGTTCAGTTATAATCTTTGATGAAGTCCACTACTATGAGAAATACACATTAGAGCATTTATTAACTCTTTTTGATATTTTAAAGAGAATGGATATTCCTCATATACTTATGAGTGGAACACTACCAAGCTTTTTAATGAACAAGCTTGAAGGTTATGAGCTTATAGTTGATGAAGAGGGATTAGATTACAAACCTTTTAAACTTGAATATTCGGAGAATCATTTAATTTGGAAAGAAGATGGTGAATGGAAGGTTAATGAAGACATAATTAATGAAATAATAGAAAATTATAAAAAAGGTCTTTCTCAGGCGATTATATTAAATACCGTTGAAAGAGCAAAGGAATTTTATAAGGCAATAAAAGATAAAGTCCCAGCAATACTTTATCATTCTCAATTTGCCTATAAAGATAGGGTTAAAAAGGAGGATGAGATTTTTAATTTGGAAGAGATGAGAAAAAGTCTAAATGAACCTTATGTTATTGTTGCTACTCAGGTTATTGAAATCTCTCTTGATATGTCCGTCGATGTTATGTATTCTGAGTTATCTCCACCAGATGCACTTGGACAGAGGGCTGGGAGATTGCACAGAAAAGGAAGGAATTGGAAAGAGAATGGAAAAGAATATAAGCTAAAAATATTCTTGCCATATAAACACTTACCATATAGCAAAGAATTGGTAGAAAAAACAATTAATTATATAAAATTTTATGAAAAATCTCTGAATTATAGAGATATCAAGGATTTCGTTGATAACGTTTATAAAGATTATAATTTAAGCATTCCAAGTGATTTAAAGTTATTTTTTGATGAGGCAATATTATTTGGAAGGCATTGGACAGACATATCAACAATTGATGAAGAAGGAAGATTCTTTAAAGTTAGAGATGATAAATTTATGAAGATTGAAGTAGTTCCTCAAGTTTATTTTGATGAATTAGGAGAAGATTCTCTGAAAGCAGAGTATATGGCAAAAATCCCAGCCTATTTAATTTTAAATGAAATGAAAAATGAAGAGGGGCTGATACACTTCTACCCTTATGAAAAAAGAGTTGGTAGGAGAACCAGAAAATATTTAATTTGTTCATTTAAATATACTTATGAAATGGGATTCGATTATAATGAGGAAGAGGAGTTTGAAGATATCTTATAGGTGGGATTATGGAAAATTATTTGGAAGAAGAGCTTATAATTAGAGGTATTGAGATAAACTACCTCTATGTATGCAAAACAAAGCTCTGGTATTTTGTAAGAGGCATAACTATGGAGCAAGAGAGTGATTTTGTTGATTTAGGAAAATTTTTACATGAAAAAAGCTATTTTGGAGAGGAGAAGGAGGTTCAAATAGGCAGTATAAAGATTGATTTTATCAAAAAGCGTGATATTATTGAGATTCATGAAATAAAGAAGGGCAAAGCCATGGAAAAAGCCCATATCATGCAAGCTCTTTATTACATCTACTATTTAAACAAATTAGGGATGAAAGCTAAGGCAATCCTCCATTATCCAAAACTTAAAGAGATTAAAGAGATTGAGCTAAAAGAAA
>JAMOTQ010000107.1 GCA_027068365.1 Methanocaldococcus sp. | reverse complement strand
GTTGATAAAAATGTATGCACTTTAAGGCAGGATGATTTTTTAGAATCAAAAATGGGAATGGGGAGGATATATAATTCACAGTTTTAGGTGATTTTATAAATGAACAAAAAAATAGATGCCTTAAACAGATTGGATAAAAAGGTTGTTTTAGCCCCAATGGCAGGCATTACAGATGGGGACTTCTGCAAAAAATTTAAGGATTTGTTTGCTATTGTCACCATTGGCGGCTATAATTTAGATACTGCAACTTATAAAGCAAGTAAAGAAATAGAGAAGAGAGGGAGGAAGGAATTTTCTATAAAATTAGATGGTTTTAATAACTACATAATTGAGCAGATAGAAAAGGCAGGGGAAAGTAATGCCTTAGTTTCAGTTAATGTTAGATTTGTTAATGTGGATGAGGCGTATGATAAATTATTAACCATTGCCAAACATGCTGATATTATAGAGCTTAACTGCCATTGTAGGCAACCAGAAATAACTTCTTTGGGCATAGGACAAGAGTTAATGAAAAATAAAAACCTCTTAAAAGAATTTTTAAATAGAATGGAGGAACTAAATAAACCAATTTTTTTAAAGGTTAGGTTAAATTACATCCCCCTAAAAGAGCTAATAGATAATTTGAACTATGTAAGGGATTATTTTGATGGATTGCATGTTGATTGTTTTTATCCAGGAAAACCTTACGCAGATTTAAACTCATTAAAAACTTTGGCAGAGGAATTTAATGATAAAATAATAATTGGAAATAACTCAATTGATTCAATAGAAAAAGCTAAGGAGATGTTGAGGTATTCCGATTTTGTATCTGTGGCAAGAGCTGTTTTAAAGGGTAATGTTGGATGGATAAAAGAGCTATAATAAAATGTAGATTTTTAAATTTATGTATGGAAATGCAAAATAATAGTATATATGGATAAAAACTAAAAATAGTTTTTTAGAGAGAGTTATGTCAAAGTTATCAGAGGAGAGATTATGGCTATTGCCGTTTGAAACAGTTAAATTTTTCATAGATAGATGTAAATATTTATAGACATTTATTACCAAAATTTTTATATATGGGTTTATATACATACTATAATGTAAATCCCACTTCGATGAGGGTAATACTGAAGACCCGAGGAGTGGGAATTATTGACGTTTTAATGAATAGGCGGAGCTGGGGTCCCCGTGACTGGGGAATAGACCGATGACTTGCTCCCAATGAACCCAGAGGGAGCTGAGGTTGATGAATCCCAAGTCCAACATGGATGTTTATCTATAAATGTCCATGTTGGACAGACCCCTCTGCTAAACTTTGTTTTACATTTTTATAAATGTTTGGGTGCATTAATTCTCTAATTATTGAACCATCTTTGGTTATATACGGCTTAATTTTATCATATTCCGTTTTTATTATTTTCATAGTTATCAACCTTTTACCTTACATGAATGCAGATTCCAGAAGGTATCTTTTCAATACCCTCCTCAGTTCCTAAGACCACGCCATCAAAGTCAATATCATAAACTTTTCCTGTAACAACCTCATTATTTGATAAGAGGATTTTTACCTGCTTTCCAATGGTTATTGAATATTTTTTATACTTTTTTAATATTTCATAATCGTCTATTTCTTTATTTTTGAGTTTTTCTAAGTAGTTTTCAAAGATTTTTAGGAAATTGCTAAGTATTTCTACCTTATCAATCTCTTTTCCAGTAATTTCTTTTAAGGAAATTGCTATTTCTCTAATTTCATCCCTTATTTTATTATTTACATTTATTCCAATTCCTATAACCATATAATCATCAATTAACTCCGTCAATATCCCCCCAAGCTTTTTATAATTGTTATTTACTTTAACCATTATGTCATTTGGAAACTTTATTCCAAGCTCTTTATCTACATAGTTTTTTAATACCTCAATGATACAAATAGGAACCAATAAATTGATAACTTTTGGATTGTATATTTTGGAATCTAAGACCATTGAGAAATACAGCCCCCCCTCATCAGAATACCAAACTCTTCCCCATCTTCCTTTCCCATTATTTTGTTTATCAGACAATACAACAAAATTTCTTTTCCCTTCTTTTGCTAACTCTTTGGCATAGTCGTTTGTTGAATTAATTTCACTCAAATGTATGATTTCCATAATTCCACCCAATTTAAATATTTGCCATGTAATATTTTCTGTTAGTTAGAATATTTATGAATTGTTATCTCTAAAAAACTTTTTCTAACAAAATATGTGAGAAAATGAAGGCGTTAATTATTGACTGCTTGGCGTCAGGAGATGGGAAGAGGATTTTAGCGAGAGATGTTATTGGAGCTGGACCGAGAACAGTTAAAGGCATTTTACAAAGTGAAGGAATTGAAGCAAAAATCATTCCAATAGAGGACTTAAATATTAAAGATATTAAAAAATACAATCTAATTTTTATCAGTGCAATGACTTCTGACTTTAAATGTGTTAAAAAGTTAGTTGAAAGAATTAGATTAAAAACAGACAGCAAAATAATTATTGGAGGACCAATAGCTAATGATATAAATCTTTTGGAGAAAATAGAGGCAGATATAAGTATAGTTGGAGAGGGAGAGATAACAATAAGGGAATTGATAAAAAAGGATTTTAACGCTGAGAATGTTAAAGGAACGACATACTGGGATTATGATGAAGATGAATTAAAGATAAACCCTTTGAGAGAAATTTTAACTGATTTAAAATTAATAACTCCATCAACTGAAATTAAAGATTATAAAAACTACTTTTCTGCAAGGGTCTATGTTGAAGTTGTTAGAGGTTGTAGCAATTTTAAAAGACCTCTATTATTATGCACAAACAAAAAATGTAAATTATGTGAAAATGGAACATTAAAATGCCCTTTAAATATAAATCCAGGTTGTGGTTTTTGCTCTGTCCCTTCTGTCTTTGGGTATGCAAGAAGTAGGGATGAAGAGGATATTTTAAAAGAAATTGAGGCATTGTTAGAGGAAGGAGTTAAAAGGATTGTTTTATCTGCTCCCGACTTTTTAGATTATAAAAGAGGGGAGAAGTTAATAAACCCTTATTTTCCAGAGCCAAATTATGAAGCAATTGAGTCATTACTATCAAATTGTAAAGATTTAGCTGATAAATATAATGCAAACGTATTAATTGAGAATATAAAGGCAAATTTGTTTAATGAAAAAGTGGCGGATATATTTAGCAAATATCTAAAAACCCCAATCTATATTGGCTGTGAGAGTGGGGATAAAGGGCATTGTAAATTATTGGGAAGACCTACAACTCCAAATGATGTTTTAAAAGCTGTAAAGATAGCAAAAAAATACAACTTAAAGGCACAGGTCTATTTTATCTATGGTCTGCCAGGAGAAAATGAAGAGACAGCAAAAAACACAGTAAATTTTATGCATAAGATTAAAAATTACATTGATAAAATAACCGTTTATAAATTTAGACCTCTACCCATGTCTGCATTTCAAAATTTTAAGCCAAATATTACAAAATATTCATTATTAATTAGAGAAACAGCTAATAAAATAAACTTGGAAATAAAGAAAAAGTATATTGGGAAAGTTTTAGAGGTTATAATATCAGAGAGGCATTTTAGAAATAAAAAGGATGCTATTGGTTATCTTCCTGATAGTGGTTTAATGGTTGTTGTTAAAAATGGGGCTAAATTTATTGGAAAAATCAAAAAGGTTAAAATAATTAAGACCTATGAAAAGTATTTAGAGGGAAGAATTATAGGTGATTAGTTTGCTTCCTGTTTTGTTATCTTTTGAAGGGAAAAAAGTTGCTGTATTTGGATGTGGAAGTGTGGGAAAGAGAAGGGCTAAGAAAATACTAAAAAGTGGGGGGATTGTTGATATCTATTCAAAGGAATTTGACGATGAAATAAAAAAATTAAAAGAAAAGAACAAAAACCTAAATTTGATTAAAGTTGATGTTAATCTGTTGAGTGATGAAGAGCTAAAAAATATTATTAAAAAATATGATTTTATAATAACAGCTATCAACGATGAAATAAACAAAAGGATAGTTAAAATAGCTAAGGACTTAAATAAATTTGTAAATTCTTCAACAAAGATAGAGGGGATTAATTTTATCATCCCTGCCTATACTGAGGTTGATGAAGTAATATTCAGCATATATACAAAAGGAAAAAGCCCTTTAATAGCTAAGTATATAAGGATTTTTGTTGAAAACTATCTAAAATCAACGGATATAAATATGATAGCGTATATAAGAGAGTTTTTAAAAGAGACCGTCCCAAAACAGAGAGATAGAGAAAAGATATTAAAAAAGATTTTTGAAAATGAAAAATTTAGGACAGAGCTAAAAAGATTAATAGAGAAGTGGGAAAATGGAAATAATTAAGATTATAAAGGAGTTTAAAAAAGATATATCAGCTATTTTAAAA
>JAMOTQ010000106.1 GCA_027068365.1 Methanocaldococcus sp. | reverse complement strand
TATCTATCACTTCCTAAGATAATCCTTTCCAAATTTTCATATATTCCAGTTAAAAATATCTTGGCAAATTTTTTTAACTCATCCAATTTAATCACCAAAAAATTTTATTCTTTAACTTTCCACTTTCTATACAGATAGATTGCCTTAGTTGGGCAGATGTTATAGCAAGCTCCACAAAACTCACACTTATTTTTATCAACAACTCCATAGTCAATGCAATTGTTTGGGCAAACCTTATTACACAAACCACATTTTATACAAAAGTCCATATCAACCCTAATAAACGAGTTTTCCCTATCAACAACTTTTTTATAACCAGTTGTGTTTGGAATAACATCCCTTGGGCAGTGAATAGCACATGTTTCACAAGCTATGCAGTTATCATTAAATAAAATCTCCTTATTACTTCTATCAATAATTATAGCATCCATTGGGCAGAGATTTGAGCATGTTCCACAGAGTATGCAATTTTCATCCTTAATACTATTAAATTTAACCGTCTCAATCTTTATAGCTTCCCCTGGACAGTTATTTATGCAAATCCCACATAACGAGCAACCACCAATTATATTATTATCTTCAACTCTCCTCACATCATTAGGGCAGATTTCAACACATTTAAGGCATTTCCAACACACATCTGGGCTATAATATAAATGCCCATCCTCAAACCTTAAAGCACCGCTCGGGCAGTTATTGGCACACAATCCACAATTTATACAATAGCTTATTGGTTGAAGATTTTTATTTTCTTTAACTTTAACAACTTTAAAGTTTTCAACCTTTAAAGCATCATTAGGGCAGATTTCAATGCATTTTAAGCAGAGAATGCATTTGCTATAATCAACTTCCCCATCTTTAATGGCATCTTTTGGACAGTTCTCTCCACACAAATTACAAGATGTGCATGCATCTATAAAATCTGGAATTATTGTTTCTCTTGGGCATAGATATGAGCATTTTAGACATCCAACACACTTATCTCTATCAATTTTAATCGATTTTCTTTCTACTTTTTCTACAACCTTTCCTGGCTTTTCTTCGACTGTGAATAATTTAACTTTCATAAGATTCTCTAAGACCTTTAAGTATCTCTCTGCCAATCCCTCTCTTTTTGTATTTAAAAGTTCATAGGAGCTAACTCTTGCATTGTAAGGGCAGACCTCAACGCAGACACCACACATTGAGCAAATACCTATTGGAAATTTCTTCCCATCTTTCTCCACTATCTTTATAATGTTTATTGGGCAAACGTTGGCACATATACCGCAACCGTTACATCTCCTTCTATCTACATAATATCCTCCAAATTCATTCTTTTTAATTGCCTTGTTTGGGCAGTTTCTTGCACATTCTCCACAAGTTAAGCAGGAAAAACTCTTATTATTTAACAAAAATATTGCATCTGTTGGACACGCTTCCATACACTTGGATGTTTGTGAGAAGGGGCAGGACTGACATTTTTCATCTACCCTACATCTATCTAATATGGTTATAATCATCCCTATCACCAAATTATTCTAAACCATATTTTTTCTTTAAAAATTCTTTAATGACTTTTAATACATCCTCTGCATCTTTTAGGCATTCTTCGGCATCTTTTTTAGTATATTCTTCCAATGGGTTCCAAAGTCCTCCAAAATACGGCTCTGGATACCTTGGCATAACCCAATGTTCTTCTAAACTTTCTATTTTCGGAATTAGATTTAGTAATCTATCTTTCCACGAGTTCTCAATATTCATTTCATAAATAATATTCATAAACACTCCAGAAACTACATGCTTCCTAATAATAACATTATTTAAAACTAAAACTGCTTTTACTGCCTTTTCAGCACATTGTTGAGAATGATAAATTGAATCTGGATAAATATCATTATCTAACAAAATTTTTGCTGATTTTAAATCCATTTCAGCTCTTTTTATAAATAATTTTGCATATTCTAAATTAAATCCACTATCTCCCATCTTTTATCCCCATCTATAAATACTGGCTTTATTCTTTTAATAGTGGGTCTTATTCTCTCAAGATAATTTTTCCAAAAGTTATCTCTATCATAGATTACTTTATATCCCGTTAATATACCACAAATTAAAGGATTTATACTTTCCAATGGTAAATCTCCTGGCTCTATCAATATTGGAGAAAGATTAATCCCATATTTATAAATAAACTCCAATACTATGTCCCTTAAAACTTTATATCTATCAATCCTTCTTTTTGGTAAATTTTTGACAATAATCAACAAATCAACATCTGAATATTCAGTTGCTGTTCCTTTTGCATAAGAACCAAATAAAATAATTGAAATTAAATCATCCCCAAATTTTTGTTTGCATTTTTGTAGAAATTCATATAGAACTTTATTTAACATTTTTTCGTCCATTATTCCACCAGATTAAGATATTTTTCCTCCAAATAATCTGTTTCCAATAATAATTCCAATAACTGCAAATAAATAGGAGCAAGATAATGGCAGTAAATCATAATATGGAAATGCCTTTAAAAAATAGGCAATAATTACAGTTAAAATTAAATATCCTAAAATATTCCCTATTTTATGCCTATACTTAGCCCCTATCAAAACTCCAAATAAAAATGCAAGAATTGAGGGGTAGTATAAATAATTTGCCAATATTGCATCAAGCATTTACATCACCATTATTCCAATCTCTCCTCAGATTTTTTAATCTTCTCAATAATAACCTTTTCACAAGAAAGTAAGAAAGCGGCAGTTGATAATCCAGCTAAAACCTTCAATCCAACAAATATATTTAAGTATGGGATTATTCCAGCCGTTACAATTTCTTTTGGTGCTGGGAATACAATAAAACCATTAATTTCTGTAAAGTTAAATAGATAATATCCTCCAATAAACATCCCAGCAACACCCAACAGCAAATAACTTAAAGCTCCAAATGCCTCCAACTTCTCCAAAAATTTATGTTCAAACCATAATGGACTGTTAGAACCAAACGCAATAACTGAAAGTATAAATGCAGCAGCAATTAAAGCCCCTCCTTGAAAACCTCCTCCCGGTGTTATATGTCCTCCTAACACAGTTACAATTCCCAATGCAACCGTTAAAACACTCATAGGAAATGCCAAAAACTTAATTATTGGCGTATATTCACCCCAACCTTTGAGTGTTATATAATCCTCTGATTCAGGAGCATGAAATAACTCCTTTAAATAGGTATTATCATACAACGCCTTTCCAAAGACAATCCAAGAAACCATGACAGCAACAACCAATACCAAACACTCTCCTAAGGTATCATAAGCCCTCCAATCAAATATTACAGCACATACATAGTTTGGGATTATATAGTGAGTGAGATAAACAACATTAACCCCAGGATTTACTTTCATATTTGCTAAGCTATACAATATAGATGCACCAAATACAAAGAAGGATATGGCAACAGCCAAATCTCTTTTAGAGTCCATTTTACCACCTTGTTGTCATATAGATGCAAAATGCAATTGCCCCTAAGAATATAGAGAGCCAGAACAATTGGTAGTTTATGGCGTTTGAGTTCTCTTCCTTAAACTTAAAAATTATAGGAGACACTGACAAAGAGAAAGCTAATGCAGTTAAGCCAAAGAGAGTCATCAAAGTTTTTCCATAAACTCTCCCAATAATCAAAGCCCCAAATATAAACAATAAATATAATGTATATTCCCCAGTAAAGACAGCCCCAACTGTAATTCCATCTCCATGCCCTTCTTTATCTAACCTTTTTTGAATATCATCATAACTCATAAAATCCACCAAATTGATTTTTATTTTATTTTAGGCAATAATTAACCCCCAACTCCTTTGCATAATCCCATAGATAGTTTGTTACAATATCTGGATAGATACCAATTATTACACATAGAGCGGTTAATACAAACAAGCTAAACACAGCTAACTTAGGAACTTCCTTGTTTTGATATTCTTTTAAGGTCTTTTCATCAACTGGTTTTAAGTAAATTAAATAAAATGCCTTAATCATTGAAACAAAAGTTCCAATACTAACAATAATCATTATTATGGTTATTTCTGGCATATTTACTTGCATAGCCGCCTGAGCAAGCATCCACTTACTCTGAAAGCCGTTAAATGGTGGAATTCCACTTATTGCAAGCTTTGCACACAAAATCATAAATGCCACAGATGGCATTAGAGGCAATAAACCTCCCAATTTGTGCAGATTACTACCCCTCTTACAACTTACAATATAAGCCCCCAAAAACAATGCAGATTTATAGATAACGTTATTTATAGCGTGGAAGATACCAGCAACAATTCCCAACGGTGTTCCCAAAGCTAATCCAGTAGCTACATATCCCACTTGACTTATAGCGTGATATGCTAAAAGCTTTTTATAATCACTCTGCAATAATGCCATTACAACCCCAAATACCATTGCTAAAACTCCCAATGCAATTAAAACACCATGAGCACTTGCAAAGTAACCTAAACCGTTAAATAATTTTAGAATAATCAGCATTAAACCAACTAACACAAACTTTGAATATGTTTGTAGCATTGCGGATATAAACCCCTTAGCCCTCGCATACAAGTCAGCTTTAACGTTGTGGAAAGGTGGCAATCCAGCTCCATAAGCTAAACCTACAATTAATAATAATAAACCACCATAAATCATCGGATTATCAACTAACAGATAGTTTTTCATGTCTGTAATGTTTAGAGTTCCAGTCGAAGCTAATAAAAAGGCAATTCCTAATAGCATTAATGATGCCGCAACGTTACCTATTATCATATACCTTAATCCAGCTTTGTATGCCTCTTCGGTTCCAGATAAAAACACCAATCCCGCCTGAACGATTGAGACAATCTCAAAGAACACATATAAATTAAAAATATCATCTGCCAAAACTATGGCGGCAACGCTTGCAAATCCCATTAATGTAAGGGTGACGAACATATTATTCTTTAATTTCTCCCCCATTCCAGCAATTAAAACAAGAGAGGCAATTAAAGATAAAGTTACAATAACTGCCTGCTTTGCTGGATTGTATAGATAGGCAATACCAGAAACCCACCCATCAACAACGCCATGCCCACCAAAGTAGTAATAACCATATTGACTGATAAATGGCAAAATAATCAAAATAATAGCAGTTATAAATGTTATGTATTTCACTGCTCTTTCCTTTCCATGCAATAAATTCATGATTATTGCCATAATCAGTGGAAACACAACTATCATTGGCAAATAGTTCATAATATCCCTCAATCTTCTTTTAATATTACAGAGCTTTTGAGTGTTTTATACTTCTTATATAAAATTATAGAAACGCCGAGCATTACAGCAAGCATCGATGCCTCTATAACTATGTTTGTCAAAACCAAAGCATGTGTTAATGGATAAGCTGACTCTTTGGCAAAAACATCCACTGGCACATTTGGAAGCTTTATAGGAATTGTTCCTCCATTGTATCCAATGGTAATGAGAGCTAAATTAACTCCACTTCCTAAAATCTCTAAGGCAATAATTTTTTTCAAAACATTATCAACAAAAAATACTCCATATAAGCCAATAATAACTAAGAGTCCAGAGGTGATGAATGATGCCATTTGAAAATCCATTCTATCCACCAAAAAATTTATCATTATTATTAATGACAGATTAGGATTAAAGGTATATAAATATTACGTTAGCAACCAAAAAGCTAAAAGCTATTAAAAACATAACTATTATTTTAAGCGAAATAAATAAGATATAAAGTTATTAAATAAATAAGATATAATAAGATATAAAGTTATTAAGCAAAAGTTAAAAAAAGGTGTTGGGTATGAAATTTGGCATTTCGTCCTTAGTTTTTTTACCAGAGAGCTTAACATCCTCAATGGAAAAAATTGCAGAACACAACTTCGATGCATGGGAAATTGTCTGTGAGGGCACTCACTACCTGTCTCCTAAAAATATAAAGTATCTCATGGAATTAAAAGAAAGTTATGAAGTTGATATTGTAGTTCATGCCCCGTTCTCTGACTTAAATCCTGCATCAATGAATGAGAGAGTTAGAAAACTAACGGTTGAGTGTATTAGGGATGCCATAGAGGGGGCTTTTGAACTTGACTCTGAGGTTGTTGTGGTGCATCCTGGTTATATTCCACCACTTTGGAGTAATTATGTGAATGAGATATTAGATAACAACTTTTCAACATTATCTGAGATTGTGGAGATGGCTGAGGATTATGGTATAAAAATTGGCTTGGAGAACATGCCAAACTTTAAAGGAGTTTTAGGCATAACGCCAGAATCTTTGTTGGATATTATTAAGGATATTGACTCAAAGAATTTAGGGATAACATTTGATGTGGGGCATGCAAACACCGCAGGAAATCCAGCTGAATTTGTTGAAAAACTCCAAAATATTGGAATTGGGATTGTGCATGTGCATGCCCACGACAACAACGGCTATGATGATGAACATCTAAAAATTGGAGAAGGGAATATAAACTTTATTGAAGTTCTTGAAAAATTAAAAGAGATTGGCTATAATGGAATAATAAGCTTAGAAAATAAAAACATTAGAGATGCTGTAAAGAGTAGGGATATTTTAAAAGAGTATTTGGAGATTGTTAATGAGAAAGTATCTGAAAAGGAAAAAGTAGGGAATAACTTGTAATTAATTTTAGTTTTTTTATTTATTTTGGTGGTTTTATGGATATAGCATTTGGACCAGTCCCATCAAGAAGATTGGGAAGGAGTTTGGGGATAAATAACATTCCATGCAAGTTTTGTAGTTATGATTGTATATACTGTCAAGTTGGAAAAACTTTAAACAAGACCATAAAGAGGAGAGAGTTTTATAATCCAGAGGATATTTTTAAATCAATAAAAGAGAGGATAAATAAGCTAAATAATGAGGAAATTGATTATCTTACTTTTGTTGCAGATGGAGAGCCAACATTAGACATAAATTTATCAAAAGAGGTTGAGATACTTAGAGATTTTGATATTTCAATAGCAATCATTACAAACTCTTCATTAATTTGGAGGGAAGATGTTAAAAATGACTTATTAAACTTTGATTTAGTATCTTTTAAGGTTGATTCTGCTGATGAGAAATTTTGGAGGGAAATAAATAGACCTCATAAAAATTTATCATTAGATAAAATCTTAGAAGGGATGATAACTTTTAGAGATAATTATAAAGGAAAATTGATAACTGAAACGATGATTTTAGGGAATATAAAATATACAGAAGAGTTTGTAATCAAAACAGCAGAATTTTTAAAAGAATTAAAGCCAAATAAATGCTATTTAAATACTCCAATAAGACCACCATCTGAAAAATATATAAAACCTCCAAAAATAGAAATTATAACCCGAATATTATCCATCTTTAATGAAATTATTGGAAAAGATAAGGTTGAACTCTTAGGAAAATTTGAAGGATATGATTTTGTATTTTCTGAAAATGTTGAAGAGGATATATTGGCTATAACTTCTGTTCATCCAATGAGGGAAGAAGTTATTAAAGAATTGTTAAATAAAGCAAATATTAGCTTTGAAATAATAGAGAGAATGGTAGATGAAGGAAAATTAATAAAATTGGAATACAATGGAGATATATTCTATATGAAAAAGATTGAGAGTAGAGGCAACGATGCATTTAACCCATAGGGCTTCACTACATTCAGCTCCCCATAATCTATTTTAATCAAATTTTTAGTAAAAATTTTGAGGGATAGTGATGTATCTAACCAAAGAAGAGGAAAAGATATTGGATGGAGAGTATGGAGAGGTTTTAAGGAGATGTATGAATTTATTGGTTTCTTTGGGAGATATTTATGGAGCTGAAAAATTAATTCCAATAAAATCAGCTCAAATATCTGGTGTCTCATATAAAACCATTAAAGATATTGGTTTAGAGTTTTTGGAAGATTTTTCCAAAGAGGATGTTAAAGTTAAGGTTTATTCAACTCTAAACCCAGCTGGAATGGATTTGGATATATGGAGAGAGATTGGCATTGATGAGGAGTTTGCCAAAAAGCAGTTAAGAATTATTGAAGCATTCAAAAAAATGGATGTTGAAATTGGATGCACTTGCACTCCATATTTAACTGGGAATGTTCCAAAATTTGGAGAGCATATAAGTTGGGCTGAAAGTTCAGCTGTGAGCTTTGCAAACTCTGTTTTAGGAGCTAAGACAAATAGAGAAGGAGGACCTTCTGCCTTAGCAGCAGCTATTATTGGTAAAACACCATATTATGGCTATCACTTAGATGAAAATAGAAAGGCAACTCATATTATTGAGTTAGATAAAGATTTATTATCACATTTTAAATTTGGAGAGAGCTTTTATGGGTCTTTGGGTTACTTAGTTGGGAAGATTGTTAAAAATGGCATTCCTTATTTTGAAAATCTACATAAATTAAATCCAAGTAGTGATAATTTAAAGTCCTTGGGAGCGGCAATGGCGGCAAGTGGTGGCATTGCTTTATATCACGCAAAAAACTTAACTGCTGAGTGTAAAGTTAAATATGTTGTTGATGATAAGATTGAAAAAATCTCTATTGGAATTGAAGACATAAAAGAAGCTTATGAAAAGCTAAATACAACAAACGAAGAGCCAGATTTAATTTGTATTGGTTGCCCACATTGTAGTTTAATGGAAATTAAAAAGATAGCTAATATTTTAAAGGATAAAAAATTAAATGCCGATTTATGGGTTTGTTGCTCTTTGCATATAAAGGCAATTGCAGATAGAATGGGATACTCAAAAATCATTGAAAGAGCTGGGGGAAAGGTAGTTAAAGATACCTGTATGGTTGTCTCACCAATTGAGGATTTGGGTTATAAAAGAGTGGCAACAAACTCTGGAAAAGCCGCTGTTTATCTACCAAGTTTTTGTAAGAGTGAGGTAATCTTTGGAGATATTGATGAGATAATAAAAGGGAGATAATGCTGAATCCAATAATTTTATTTTTGGCTGTTATTTTTGATAGGGTTATTGGAGAGTTGCCAGAGAAGATTCATCCAACGGTTTGGATAGGCAAATTAATAGCTTTTTTAGAAAATATATTTAAATCTACAAATTGCAAAAATAAATATAGGGACTTTTTATTTGGCTCAATAACAACACTAACAACATTATTTATTGTTGGATTCACAGCTTTCTTTATTGAAAAATATGTAATACTTTTGCCACATCCTTTAAACTACATTATTTATGCTTTTTTATTATCAACAACTATTGGTTACAAGTCATTGTTTGATTTTTGCAGGAAACCAATTGAATACATAAAAAATGGGGATTTGGAGAGAGCAAGAGAGGCAGTTCAACACATTGTTAGCAGGGACACATCAAAATTGGATGAGGAGCATGTTTTATCAGCGGCAATTGAAAGCTTGTCTGAAAATATATCCGACAGTATAATTGGAGCTTTATTCTATGCAGTTATTTTTGGATTACCAGGAGCTTTTTTATACAGGGCAATAAATACATTGGATGCCATGATTGGTTATAAAAATGAAAAATACTTGTGGTATGGAAAATTAGCCGCAAGATTGGATGATGTAGTTAATTTTATCCCTTCAAGGATATCAGGGCTTTTATTAATAATCACTGCCCCATTTTATAAAGGAAGTGTTAAAAAAGCCATATATGGATTTTTAAAAGAAGCTAATAGGGTTTCTTCACCAAACTCTGGCTATACGATGGCTACTTTGGCAAATGCATTAAATATAACTTTGGAAAAAATAGGGCATTATAAACTTGGCAATGGAAAAATAGATGTTGAGAAATCTTTAAAGGCATTTATGGCAGTTGATTGCGTAGTAATAACATTTTTAATTGTATATGCAATAATATGGATGATATTATGATGAATAAAGCTTGTTATACAAAAGAAATTCCCGAGGATAGATTTGAAGTATTAAGTTATATTGAAGGTAGGGAGAAACCACTTAAAGTTATGTTAATTGGAGGGGTTGATAGTGGTAAAACAACTTTAACCACTTTTTTAGCAAATGAACTTTTAAATCTTGGATTTAAAGTGGCAATTATTGATTGTGATGTTGGACAGAAAAGCATTTTACCTCCTGCAACTATAAGCTTGGCATTTCCAGAGGAAAACTTTAATAATTTATATGAAATTAAGGCATGTAAAAGTTATTTTGTTGGTTCAACAGCCCCGATTCAATTTTTTGGAGAGATGATTACTGGAACTAAGTTGCTATGTGATTATGCAGAAGGTAAGGCAGATGTTATTATAATTGATACTACTGGGTTAATATCTGGCTCCGGAGCTGATTTAAAGAGGATGAAGATGGAGTTACTTAAACCGAATATAGTTATTGCCTTACAAAAAAGGAATGAACTCAACCATATAATAAGCCATTTTAAAAATAGAACTAAAATTTTAAGTTTGAAAGTTTATGAAAATGCAAAATCATTTAGTAAAGAAGAGAGAAAAGAAATTAGAACAGAAAAATGGAAAGAATACTTTAAAAACTCAAAAATTTATAGCATTGGATTTAATGATGTAGTTATTAGTGGGACTAAGGTATTTCAAGGAGAAAAAATTTCGGAGGACGAGAAATATTTATTAGAATCACTTTTTAAATGGAAAATACTTTATGGTAGCAAATGTGAGGGGAGATACACAATAGTAAAAAGAGATTTGGTAAATATGCCAAGGCAGATAGATAAAAACATTTTATATTACATTGAGCCAGAGAGGTTTAGCAATTTAATAGTTGGGTTGATTGACGAGGAGGGCTTTTGTATAGGTTTAGGAATCTTAAAATCTATTGATTTTGAAAAAGAAATTTTAGAGGTATTAACTCCAATTAGTGAGGATGAAATTAAAACTCTTAGAGAAATAAGATTTGGGAGAATAAAAGTTAATGAAGATGGGGAAGAACTTGGATTGTTAGATAGGGACTTAATATAAACTAAAAACTAAAATGGTGGGAGTTATGCTATTAAAAAACTGCAAAATAGTAAAAGATAGTAAAATTATTAAGGGAGATATTTTAATCGATGATAATGGAAGAATCAAAAAAATAGCCAAAGATATTAAAGTAGATGATGAGTCAATAGATATAAAAAACTGTTTTGTTCTTCCAGGGGTTGTAGATGCACATGTTCATTTTAGATATGGGGAGGGAGAGAAAGAGGATTTTTTAAGTGGTAGCTTAGCCGCAATAAACGGAGGGGTTTGCTTTGCCATAGACATGCCAAATAATAAGCCCCCTATAACTACAAAAGATTTATTTTATAAAAAACTTGAAGATTGCAAAAGATACAGCAAGATAAATATATTTTTGAATTTTGGAGTTACAGAAAATAACTATCTTGAGATAATAAAAGATGCAAAGGCATACAAGATATTTATGGTTAAGTCGGTTGGAGATTTGTTTATTGAGGACTATTCAAAGTTAAAAGACATTTTAAACCAAAATAAGTTATTTTGTATTCATGCTGAACACAAAGATATAATAAAGGAAAATATGGAAAAATATCCATTAAATAGCTGGATAGACCACTGCAAAATTAGGGATGAAAAATCAGAGGTTGAAGCAGTTAAAGAAGTTATAAAAAATTTAAAAGTTATTGACAAATTAAACGATAAAAAGCCACATATTCATTTTTGTCATATCTCTACCAAAAAGGCATTATATTTAATAAAAAAAGCAAGACAGGAGTTAAAAAATATAAAAATTACTGTTGAAGCTACCCCTCATCACATTTATTTAAATAAAAAAATGGCTGAGGAATTAAAGGGCTTTGGAAAGTTTAACCCTCCTTTAAGAGATAAAGAGGACAATATTGCCCTAATTAAAGGAATCATAAATAAAGATGTTGATATCATTGCCTCTGACCATGCCCCTCACCTCTTAGAGGATAAACTTAAAGATGTTAAGAACTGCCCTTCTGGAATTCCCGGAATTGAAACTATACTACCTTTAACATTAAATTTAGTTAATAAAAATCTTATAAGTTTATTTGATGCTACAAGGGTTTTATCAGAAAATCCAGCCAAAATATTCAACATAAACAACAAAATTGAAGAGGGAAATTTGGCAAATCTAACCATTGTTGATTTAAAAAAAGAGGGAAAAATTGATGCTGAATTATTTAAATCAAAGGCAAAATTCAGCCCCTTTAATAAATGGGAAGTTAAAGGGCTTCCAATCTATACAGTAGTTAATGGATATATTTATGAAGCTTATGGGTATGAGTATTAACATTAAAATATAAAAATTATATTTAATTAGGGATAATATGCAATATGACCCAAAAATAATGGAAAGAGGAAAGCAATATTATAGGAACAATTTGGTCAAATATTGCATAAAATACAAAAATCTTTTATTTGGGGAAGTCATTGGCTCTGATGTATATAGAGTTAAAGTGGATTTAAATGATAACTATTTTGGATTATGCACTTGCCCGTATAAATACAACTGCAAACACGCCTATGCTTTAATTGAGGCATATAAAAATAATAACTACATTGATGCAGAAGAAATTTTTAAAGAATTAAAAAATAAAAGCAAAGAAGAGATTTTAGAAATTTTAAAAAATTTAATTATTAAAAATTACCTATGGGATGAGTTTTTAGATACAGAGAGTTTATTAAATAAAGCCATTGGATTAATAAAATTGATTCCATTGGAAAGAAAAAATATTCACACATTTAAATCATTTTTAAGGAATCAGTTTGTCAAAAATGCCGATGATGAGGAGTTAATAAAGGTTATTGAAGAAATGATTAAAGCAGATTTAGATTTTGAAGATTCAGATGTTATTGAGGCATTAACAATAATATTGGATGAAATTTTTAGAAGAGAAAATAAAAAAATCATAGAAAAGCTTATAAATTTATATAGGAAGCATAAAAAAGAGTTATGGATTGTTGGAGATTATTTAATAGAGTTTTATTATTAAAGATATAAATGCTGTGGAACTTCCCTCCTATCCTTCAAAATCTTCTTTAAAGCCCATTCTAAGTCCTCTTTACTAACATAATCCCTATTTTCTAATATTGCCTTATGTAGAGCTGGCTTTAAAAACTTCTCTTTGATATCCCTACCACTGAATCCCTTAGTTTTTTCAACAAACTCCTTTAAATTTGCCTTAACAGGAATTGGCATTTTTTTAGCATAAAGTTCCATAATTTTTAATCTTTCCTCATCGTTTGGTAACTTAAACTCTATCTCTTCCTCAAACCTGCTCCTAATTGCCGGGTCTAACACTGCTGGGTTGTTCGTTGCCGCTATGGTTACAACCCCTTCATTTTCTTTAATTCCATCTAATTCAGTTAATAACGCATTAACTACCTCAGAAACGTCTCCTCTTAACGATTGATATTCCCTACTTAGCCCTATTGCATCTAACTCATCAATAAACACAATACACGGAGCACTTTCAGAAGCTTTTTGATACAACTCTCTAATCATCTTTGAGGCATCTCCAACATGCTCACCAATGAGTTCCGGAGCTTTAACTAATATAAATGATGAGTTTGTCTCAGTAGCCAAAGCTCTCGCCATCAATGTTTTTCCAGTTCCTGGAGGTCCGTAAAACAGCACATTCTTTGGAGCCCACTCTCCAAAGAGCTTTGGATTTTCTAAATACTTCATAATAATTCTACATTTCTTTTTTGCTTCTTCCTGTCCAATAATCTCGCTGAACTTAGCTTTTTTAAACTGTGTTCTAAGGACTTTCTTAGGAGTTTGTAATTTAAAAACGGTCTCGCTTGTAATCATTCCTCCCTCTTTTGGATAAGTTGAGATAACCTTGAAAGCATAATCTGGAAGGATTGAGTTATCAAATAAGTAATCACCCTCTTTAACAATCTCGCCAATCCACTGGTCTCTCGCATAGACATTAAATAATACGGGGTCATCAGTAGAAACTTTAACATTCTCACTACTAACCCTAATTGGAAATCCCGCTGGCTCTAAGACAACATACTTTAATGAGGGTAAGGTGTCATCATAAGTTTTAATCTTTGAAAATGACTTTATTTTTATTGGACTAAATCCAATTTTACTCATAATCTCTCACCAGTTAAGTGATGATAATAATAGGGTAACTATATTTATATTCATGAGGGTATATTAATAATTTACTTAAAAAATGAAGGGGGATGAAATGACATCCATGGATATATTTTTCTTTTTATTTGTATTTTTACTATTTATTTATCCAGAGATGATGTTGAGATATAGGATAATGAGAAGATTGAGGTGTATAAGGGAGATTGAAAAAGAGAGGGGGACGAGAGTTATAGCTATGATACATAGACAAGAGGCATTAACATTTTTGGGAATTCCAATTTATAAATTTATTACAATTGAGGATAGTGAAGAGATTTTGAGAGCTATTAGATTAACACCAGAAGACATGCCCATTGATTTAATTATACACACACCAGGAGGTTTAGCTTTGGCAAGTGAGCAGATTGCCTTAGCTTTAAAGGAACATAAGGCAAAAACAACAGTTATAATTCCGCATTATGCAATGAGTGGAGGAAGTTTAATTGCCTTAGCGGCTGATGAAATAATTATGGATAAAAATGCAGTTATGGGACCAGTAGACCCTCAAATTGGGCAATATCCTGCCGCTTCAATATTGGAAACATATTATAGGAAGGGGGATAAGGTAGATGATGAAACATTAATATTGGTTGATATATCTAAAAAGGCAATTAAACAGATGGAAGAATTTGTTTATGAGCTTTTGAAAGATAAACATGGAGATGAAAAAGCTAAAAAAATAGCAAAAAAATTAACTTCCGGAGTTTGGACGCACGATTATCCTTTAACAGTTAATAAGTTGAAAGAGTTGGGTATAGAGGTTAATACTAATGTCCCAAGGAAGGTTTATGAGTTATTAGAGCTTTATCCACAACCAATGGGAGCAAAGCCGTCTGTCTATTACATCCCAGTCCCATATAAAAAGAAAGAAAGTGAAAAAAATGCAAAATAAAAAGATTAAAAAAGTAAAAATTAAAAATTTGGAGTTTGATGTTATGCTCGCGGATAATTTTATTAAAAGGGCTTTTGGTTTGATGCTTAGAGATATTGGAGATAAGGCAATGCTTTTCCTATATAAAAGGAGAAAAATAGCCATGCATACATTTTTTATGCTCTACCCTATTGATGTTATTTTTATTGATAAAAATAAAGTTGTTGAGGTAGTTAGATTAAAACCATGGAAAACATACAAATGTAAAAATTACTCAACTGCAATGCTTGAATTTAAATGTAGGGATATTAATTTAAATGGGCTTATTGGAGAGAAAGTAGAATTTATAAGATGATAACATGGACTTGGATTATTTAAAAATTTTGGAGGATTTGGTAAAAATTAGAACTGACAACAGAATAGGAGTAAAAAATGCCTTTAAATATTTATCCAACCTTTTTAACAACTTAGGAATAAAAAATACCATTGTTGAGGGATGCTTTGTAGCTTATAAGGAAAAAGAAAATTTTAATTTGATACTAAACTCACATATAGACACGGTAAAGGTTCAATCAAACTTTAAAAAGGATGATAACAATTTTTATGGAACTGGTGTTATAGATGCTAAGGGAAATGTAGTTTTAATGATTCACGCCTTTTTAAATAGCAATAACTCTTTATTAGTTATATCTCCTGATGAAGAAGGGGAATCAAATGGCATTTACAATTTTTGTCAATATTTGAGGAACAAAAATAAAATAAAAAGAGGTATTAAATGTATAGTTGGAGAACCAACAGATTTAAAGGTTTGCATTGGACATAAAGGGAGGTTTGAGTATGTTGTTGAGAGTTTTGGCAAAGCAAGACATGCATCATCATCTAAATGTGTAAATCCAATAGAAGTTTTAAGTAGGGTTATTTTGGACTTAAAAAATCTTCCTTTGGGAAGAATTGAAGTTGATAAAATTTACAGTTCTTCAATAACTCCAACCATAATAAAAGGTGGAATTCAAAGCAATATTATTCCAGATTATGCTTATGTCTTGTTTGATGTTAGGAGTGTTGAAAGAGATATAATAAAAAAGATAAATAACTTTTTATCTCAAAAAGATTATTCAAAGCATATAAAAAGCTCATTAAACCCTGAAAGACATTATGCTGATTTTTACATGCTTGAAAATAAAGAGTTGATAGATAAATTATCAAAAGAGTTTGAAATATCATTTTTTAATGCTACTTGTGAGGCATATTACTTCCACAAATTTTTAAAGGCAGAGGCAGTTATTTACGGAGTTGGAGAATTAGAACTTGCCCATTCTAAGGAAGAATATTTAAATTTGAAGGATTTTTATAATGGGATTAAAGAAGTTGAAAAACTTTTAAAAATACTGGGATGAGTAAAGGGATTAAAATGGAGCTAAACAAAATATACTGTATGGATTGCTTAAAAGGAATGAAACAATTAAAAGATAAGTCAGTTGATGTAGTTGTTACATCCCCTCCATATAATATTGGTATAAAATACAACAGATATTCTGATAATTTGAGTAGGGATGACTATTTAAATTGGATTGAAGAAGTTGTTAGGGAGATAAAAAGAGTGTTAAAGGATGATGGTTCATTTTTTATAAATGTTGGTTATACTGCAAAAGACCCATGGATTGCTTTTGATGTTGCCAATGTTATAAGGAGACATTTTAAATTACAAAATACCATCCATTGGATAAAATCAATTGCAATACAAAAAGAAGATGTTGGAAATTACCCAAATATTATTGGAGATGTTGCAGTTGGACACTACAAACCCATAAACAGTGATAGATTTTTAAGTATAATGCATGAATATATCTTCCATTTTACAAAAAATGGAAATGTTAAATTGGATAAATTAGCAATTGGTGTTCCTTATCAGGATAAAAGCAATATAAAAAGATTTGGTAGAAAAAAGGATTTGCGAGATAGGGGAAATACTTGGTTCATTCCTTATGAGACAATCCAATCAAAAGAGAAAGAAAGACCTCATCCTGCAACATTTCCGCCAAAGCTTCCAGAGATGTGCATTAAATTGCATGGAGTTAAAAAGACAAATATTGTTTTAGACCCATTTATGGGAATTGGAAGCACAGCAATTGCATGTATTAGATTGGGAGTTAACTATATCGGTTTTGAAATTGATGAATATTATTGTAAAGTTGCAGAGGAAAGAATAAGGAAAGAAATTTTAAAACGAAATAAAAAATTTAATAGGGAGAAAAATGAAAAAATGATAACCCTTGATGCATTTATTTAATAAAATTTAAATCCTTTTCATAAACAATCAAATCCTTTTTATACAACTCTTTATTGGAAGCATTAAACTCTCTTTTAATTCCTCCCTTTAATTTAGACAAGTCAAGTATTTTAAAGCCGGTAGCATAATAGTCACTGCCCAATTTTTCAATTTTAAAGGATAAACATAAATGAGGAGCATCAAATCTTATTTTTATTCCATCCTCATCTTTTGAAGGAGATGCATAGAAAGTTCTATGGGATGAGTTGATATTTTTCTCATTGAATGTTTTAATTTCAATATAAACAACCCTTCCGTCCTCTTCCTTCTTTCCTTTATACCAAAATTCAATATCTGGATATCCAGTAGATTTTTGCTTACCTTTCTTAGTTTTTGGAGTAATTGCATATCCGTATTTACTTAAAACATCTTTAACATAACGTTCAATATGGTTTCCAACTTCATTAACTCTTTTTGGTGTTTTTCCATCCTTAGTTTTTACACCGCCAGTATTTTTAATTTTTTCAATAACTTCATAACATACTTTAATTAAATCTTCAATTAATTCTTTATCTTCTTTTTTGGATAAATCTATTGGAATAATTTTATAACCACTAACAACCCTAACAAAAGTGGAGAATGAAATTTTTTCAATTGGTTGGAGTATCTGCCTCAAAATACTTTCTATTTCTTCATAATAACTTTTATCATCCATAAAAATCCACCAAATTTATAGCTCCAAGTTAGTTATCCTAATTCCAGTTCCTTTTGATTTGTATTTTATATTTAACCCAATTAATAATGGAGTTATTGCCTCTATAATTCTTGACTTTTCTAAATTACCGCAATCAATTGCCCTAACCCCATCTATTTGATTAGCCAAATCAATAACTACTCTTTTTGCCTCATCATCATTTCCACAAACTAAGATATCACAATCAACTGGATTATCTAAATCCTCTAAAACAGCGTGGCAAACATTTTGGAAAGCACTAACCACCTTACTCTCTTTTAAAACATTTTGAACCATCTCAGCAACTGAGCCATCCGGTGGAAACAACAACCTTGTTGGTTTATCGCCAATAGCAGTTGCCAAAGGAACACCAATAGAAACAACTATTTTTCCCTTTAACTCATCTCTTAACTGCTTTATTGTTGATAAAGTGTATTCATAAGGTAAAGATAAGATAACTACTTCTCCCTCTTTTGCCGCATCTTTGTTTTCTAAACCAATAATATCCGCCTCAATATCTCTCTGCTTTAATATCTCTTTTGCTCTTTTAGCCGCTTCCTCAGCTTTTTCTTTCTTTCTTGAACCAATTATTATTTTGTTATTTTTAGCCAACCTCAAAGCTAAACCAAATCCTTGCTCACCTGTCCCTCCCAATATTGCCACTTTCATTTTTTCACCCCAATAAATCTCTTTTTACATCATAAGGTTTTAAATCCTCACTAATGATAATTTTAAAGTTCTCATTATACTGTTTAACGTTCATTTTATATAGGTTGAAATACTCCTCCTTGTCATATCTTGCTGAGATGTGGGTTAAGATTAACGCCTTCACATCTGCTAATTTAGCTATATTAACAGCATCTCCTATTGTAGAGTGCATATTCTCCTTGGCTGTATCTTTGGCTGAATCATCAAATGTTGCCTCGTGGATTAATACATCACATCCTAACTCTTTTAAATATTTTCCAAAATCTTCTAATGGGAGAGTGTCACCACTATAAGCTAAGCAAAAGCCCTTTTTTGGTGGTAATAAAACATCTTCTGGTTTTACAATTTCTCCATAAATGTTTTTAACCGCCTCTCCATTTTTTAGTTTTTTTAAATCTGGACCTATTTTAACTCCAAGTTTCTTAGCTTTTTCAATATCTAAACGTGGTTTTTTAACTTCTTTAAATATATAGGCATAGGAAGGAACGCTGTGTTTTGTGGGGTAGGCAATTATCTCATAATTTTCTTCTTTATAAATTGTTACTGGCTCTTTTGCATAAATTTCATAGACCTTTATTGGAAAATCTACACAACTAACTCCTAAATTTAAAGATTTTTCAACAACATCCTTAATTCCTTCTGGTCCAAAAATTTTAATCTCTTTTTCCCTTCCAAAAAATCCCATACTCTGCAAAAGTCCTGGAATGCCCAATATATGGTCTCCATGTAGATGAGTTATAAATATTTTATTAATCTTCATTGGAGAAATTTCAGTAAAAAGCATTTGCCTTTGTATATTTTCACCACAATCAAATAAAAAAACCTCTCCCTCAAATTTAAACGCTATTCCAATATGATTCCTATTTTTTGAGGGAACTGCCGCCCCAGTGCCTAAGAATATCAGTTTCATAACAATCATCCAACTATCTATTATTATTCTTCATTTTCTAAATATTCTTTGACAACATCTTCAAATTCCAAGTCATTTACCCACTTTTTCATACTATTACACCACCTATCCATCGTCTCTATTATAATCCTCTTAGTTTCTTCAAATGGAATCGCCTCATAAACATAATAATAACCGCCTTCCTTTATATTTACCTGTTTCCTCTTAACTAAACCAGCATTCAATAAATTTTGAACAGCCCTCTGAACTGTGCTTCTATCCCTATTAATCCTCTCAGCAATGTCGTTTATTTTTGATGGACCATTTTTTAAAATATCAAAATAAACCTTAACATCAGAAACCTTTATACCAAAAACACACGCCATTAAATTATCAAATGTCCAAGTTGTGCATGGTGTTTTTAATAAAAGTTTGCTCATAAATATCACCTTATGGTTGTGGCATTGGCATTAACTAACTGTATCATTATATTTAAAGATTATCTTTCAATATTTCCATGTAGAATTTTTATTATTCTCTCTCCACTCTTCCCATCTCCAAATGGATTCTCCCAATCTCTCTCTTTATTGAGCATTATTTCAACTGCATTGATTAATTTTTCTTTATTATCTCCAACTAAAATATTGGCTCCAACTTCAACTGTTTCTGGTCTCTCTGTGTTGTCTCTCAAAGTTATACATGGAATTTTTAAAATGCATGCCTCTTCCTGAACTCCACCACTGTCTGTTAAAATTAACTCAGCATTCTTTTCCAACATTAAAAATTCTAAATATCCAACTGGTTCAATAATTTTTATTTTTTTATTGCTCTTTAATTTTTCAAGTAAGTTAAATTCCTCTAATCTCTTCTTAGTTCTTGGATGTATCGGGAAGATAATGGTTTTATCAAATATATCAATTACTTTTATTATTCCGTCTATGATATTTTTCAATCTCTCTTCATTATCAACATTCTCAGCCCTATGTAATGTTAATAAAAAATAATCCTCCATATTTGTTATATTTTCAAAAAACTCCCTTACAAATGTATTTTTTTCAGCAATCTTTAAATTTTGTAGTGTGGCATCAACAATTGTATTCCCTACAACAAAAATTTTATTTTCTTCAATACCCTCATTTAATAAATTGTCCTTTGCCTTTTCAGTTGGGGCAAAAAGATAACTGCTTATATGGTCAGTTAAAACCCTATTTATCTCCTCTGGCATGTTTTTATCAAAACTCCTTAATCCTGCTTCAACATGGGCAACCTCTATTTTTAATTTTGAAGCTACTAAAGCCCCAGCTAAGACAGTATTTGTATCTCCCTGGACTATAACAACATTTGGTTTTTCTTTCAAAAGAACTTTTTCTATTTTTATTAACATCTTTCCCGTCTGCTCTCCATGAGTCCCAGAACCAATATTTAGGTTGTATTTTGGTTTTGGTAAATTTAACTCTTCAAAAAATATCTTATCCATATTTTCAGAATAATGTTGATTAGTGTGAATGATATGCCAATCTATGTTAGTTTTTTCCAAAATCCTAATTATAGGAGAAAGTTTAATTATCTCTGGCCTTGTCCCTAAGATTATTGAAAGTTTCATCCTATCCCTCATACTTTGCTGTTAAAACCTCCCTAATCTTTTTAGCCCTTTCTTTTCCAACTCCTTCAACTTTCATCAATTCCTCTTCCTTTGCTGTAAATACATTTTCAACTGTCTTAAAGTGCTTTAACAATCTCTCAGCCAAAGCTCCACCAACATCTGGCAAACTTTCGACAATAAACTTCTGCTGTTCTTTTAAGGACATTGCTGTCTTACCATATCTCACCATTACAGCTCTTTTCTCTTTTATCTGCTCTTTCTCAGCAATCTTTATTAATAAATCAGCAGTTTCTTCCGCATTTTTTGTAAATACTATTGGAATGCCAAAGTCCAAAATTATCGATAAAATAGCTCCTTTAATGGCATTTTCATGTAATCTACTAAAATTATCTCCCTCAATTATTAACAATGGCTTTTCAACCTTTTTAAGATTTTTTAATTGGTTAAATAACCTCTTATCAATTATTGAATTTACAAAGTCCTCAGCTGTTTTCCTCTCAACAACTACCCTATCACTTAAAACATAGTCACCAACTTCCAAAGTTTTTAGCTCAACATCTGCATGATTATGTAAAAGTTTAGCCATACTTTTCTCTCTAACATCTACAATAATCTTTATTGGTTTTTTTGGAATTTTTATCTCTTGTTTTATGTTATCTTCTGATTTAGATTGTTCCTTAACTTCAATCTGTTTAATAAAGTCCAATATTGTTACTGGCTTTTTGGTTTTTTCTTCTTTTTTAATTTCTTCTTTTATTTCAGTTCTATGGTTTTTATTATTGTTTTTATTATTTTTCTCTTCTGTTTCTATATTATTTGTTTCTTTTATCTTTTCTTCTATCTCTTCTTTACTTTTTTCTTCAAATTTTTTCTGTAACCTCTTGTTTAATAAATAGCACATATTTTTTAATAACCTCTTCATCTCCCTCTCTTTATACAAGGCACTTCTATAATATGCCTCATCAGCCGTTCCCTTGGCTATTAAAATATAAACTCTACCTCCCTCTCCTCTCATCGCTCTTCCTCTTCTCTGAATAAATCTAATCTCTGATGGCACTGGCTCATAAAATATGATGTAATTTACCGTTGGGATATCAATACCCTCCTCAGAAACACTCGTTGATACCAAAACACTTCCTTCCTTTTTAAACCTTTCTACTGCCTCTACTTGCTCTTTTTGACTCATTCCCTTGCCATCTTTGTTTGATTGCCCAATAAATTTTATTGCTTTAATATCATTTTGATTTAATAGGTTAACTATCTTTTCCACAGTGTCTCTATATTGGGCAAAGACAATTATTCTTTCATCCTTATTTTTTTCCAAAATATTTTTAACTAAATTAACAACCATATCTAATTTTGGATGCTCAACATTGGATTTTATCAATAACTTAACTGCCTCTCTAACTTTTTCATCATTAACAACTGATTTAGCTGATTTTGTTCTTTGAGTGGATAATCTATTTATATAGTTCAAAAAAACACTTTTTCCTTGACTTTCTAAGAGTTCCTTGGCATGCATTAATTTTAATGCCTCTGAACAAACTTTTATAAGCTCATATTTAACTTCTTCATCATAGGCAAAGAGTTTATTATTTAACTCAATGAGTTCCGTTTTTGTTACATTAGTAATGGAATCTATAACTCCAAAATCTCTCAATATTTTTAATCTGTCCTTTAAAGCTTCATTTATCAATTTTAACGCCTTTTTAAATTCAGTAGGTAGTTCAATTCTAATTGGTTTTAGTTTTACTTTGGCAATGTATGGCTTTACATCTTCATCATCCTCAGTTCTCACTTCCACTTGCTCAATTCCTAAATTTTCACATATTTCCATAACCCTATCAATATCAGAACCTGGGGAGGCGGTTAATCCTAAAACATGGCATTTATCTTTAAATTCTTTTGCTACAAAGGTATAAGCATGGTCTCCTGTTGTGTGGTGGGCTTCATCAGCTATCAACAAAACAAAATCATCAACATTTAACCTTTTGGCTATAATATCGTTTTCTATAACTTGGGGGGTGGCTATAAATATCTTTCCTTTTTTATAAAGCTCAGCTCTCTTTTTTGGAGGTATTTTTCCAGTTAAAGCTATTATTTTGTCTTCTTCAATGTTTAAAATCTCTTTTAATCTATTGTAGTGTTGCTCAACCAGAGGTCTTGAAGGGGCTAAGATTAAAACCTTTCCATCCTTTTTTGTTAAAATTCCCGCTATAACTAAAATTGCTATGGCAGTTTTACCTAAACCAGTTGATAAAACACATAATGTATTTTTCTTTAAAGCATTAGCCGCAATAATCTGCTGGTATAATCTTGCCTCCAATGTGTTTGGCTTTATTAATGGATGTTCAATAAACATAATCATCCTCTACTCTTATGAATTTTTAATTATCATTATAAAATTGGAAATCATATATAAAAATGTATAAAAGAGACGGAATAAAAAATCACTAATTAAAAATAAACAAAAATAAAAAATCTAAATTTCTTCAATCTCTTGCAATTTCTTTTTTCTTCTTTTTATAACATATAATATAACTATTAAAGCAAATATTCCACCAATTATATACATTAGATTTAATGACTCTTCTTTCTTAGCTTTTTCCACATGTATATTGAAGGTTTTTGTTATATTGTATTGGTTATGATAGTCGTCAAAGTATGTAACGGTTGTTTTAATGGATATATTTCCAAAGTTATCCACATCAAAGATTGAGGTATCGTAATCATCCTCATCCAAATCTCCAATATATTTTGTATAGATTTTTCCATTTGCGTTTAAAATCATTACACAGTGTTTAATCTTGGAAATTCCTCTATTGGCAACACCAACAGTTATTTCAACATAATCGCCCTTGTTTTCCACATCATCTAAATAGATATATGGCTGATTTTTATAAATCTTTTTTAGGATTTTTATATTTAAAGGGATTGTTAAATTATATTGATTTCCATCTTCTCCAACCCAAAATAATCTTGCGTTAATTGAATATATCCCATCCTCAATTTCTGGGACTGCATATACTTTTACAGGTAAGATATATTGATGATTTGGTTTTAAACAACCAATATAATATGAACCTCCCCCTAAGATGTTAATCTTGTTATTTCCAATTAAATAAATATTTAAATATTTTGCATTTCCCGTCCCAACATTTTTTATGTCCAACCTTATGGTTTTTGTTTTTCCGGGAATTATTGAAGTGTCATTTACATCTATCTCAAAACTTGCCACTCCATAAACATGCAGATAATAGATTTTGGTTATTTCTTTATGATGGACAATTTCTTTTCCGTCCTCTTTATCAACCTCATCATAACTTACCTTTACATCTATCCTATAATCTCTTGATGGAGCATTCTCATCAACATGCAGTTTGAAATAAACGGTATCCGCTTCCCCAGGGTTTAAGTGGCTAATCTCTGCCTTTCCCTTAACTGGATTAACCTGCCTCAACTCGAAAGGGTAGTGTGGGGTTACCTCAACAACTACATCTTTAACTTCATCATCGTAATTGTTATTGGTTATCTTAATCCACAAATCTACATCATCTCCTGGATGAATAACTTTTGGCTGATACTGAGGATTATCAACTTGCATGGCTTGGGCTGAATAGAGCAAAATACTCCAAATTAAAAAAATTAAAATAACTAAAAGTTTTTTCATCAAAATCCCCCATATAGATTTATATATAATGTTTTAGATTAAGTTTATATATAAAGTTTTAGATTGTTGGGGAGAGTATGAAAATTGACGACACAATCACTTTTGCATTCAAAAATATAAAGCAAAAGAAAACTCAGAGTTTATTAACTATTGTTGGTATTGTGATAGGGGTTTTGGCGATGGTTAGCTTAATCTCCTTGGGATATGGAGTTCAAAATTATATACACGAGGAAATGATGAAGATGGGTTCAAATAAAATTACCATATTGCCAATGAAGCAGTTTGGCGTTCCCCCTTCACATTTATTTACAAAAAAGGATGTTAAGGTGGTTGAAAGAGTTAAAGGTGTTGATGCGATAATGTATGGTTGGTTTGGAAGCTGTGAAATAGAGTATAATGGAGAAAAAAAGCTTGTATCTTACTTTTATGCAACTCCTTCAAAGTTAAGGGAGGTCTATAAAGATAGCGGTTACGATATTGAAAAAGGTAGGTGGTTAGAGGATAATGACAAATATGCTTGTGTTATTGGCTATGGAACAGCTCACAACTTATTTGATAGGGAGATAAAGGTTGGAGATGTTGTAAAGATTAAGGATAAGAAATTTAGGGTTGTAGGAATTTTGAAAGAGGTAGGGAATCAGCAAGATGATAATTCTATAATATTAAATATTGACATTGGGGAGAAGTTATTTGGAAATAAAGATAAGTATAACATTATTGTTGTAACAGTTAAAGAGGGAGAGGATATAGATAAAGTTGCAGAAGATATTAAAGAAGCTTTAAAAAAGTCGTTGGGGGATGAGGATTTCTCTGTTTTAACTGCTGAACAGTTAGCAGAGAGAATTAGCTCAATTCTTGGGGTTATAACAATATTCGTTGTTGGAGTTGCGGCTATATCTTTATTGGTTGGAGCTATTGGTATCTCGAACACCATGCACATGAGTATTTTAGAGAGAAGGAGAGATATTGGTATATTAAAGGCATTGGGGGCTGAAACAACAGATATTTTGGCAATATTTGTTATTGAATCTGGATTTTTGGGTTTGTTTGGTGGAATAATTGGATTGGTTTTGGGCATTGTAATGGCTAAGGGTGTTGAGATTTTAGCCCATAAAATGGGTTATTTAATGGTTAATGCGTGGATTTCTTGGGAGTTGATTGTTGGCATTTTAATATTTTCATTTTTAGTTGGTGTTATAAGCGGTTATTTCCCAGCAAGGAGTGGGGCTAAGTTAAATCCAATAGAGACATTGAGAGGGGAGTAAATTGATAAAAGCAAAAAATGTTTGGAAGATTTATGGTAGAGGGGAGGCAAAAACAATTGCCTTAAAAAATGTAAATGTAGAGATTAAAGAGGGAGAATTTGTAATGATTATGGGTCCCTCTGGTTGTGGAAAATCTACATTATTAAATATTTTGGGTCTTTTAGACATTCCAACAAAGGGAGAGGTCTATTATAAGGGGAGAAAAACAAGTTCAATGAGTGAAAATGAAAGAGCAGTTTTTAGAAGGAAAATTAGCGGGTTTATATTTCAACAATTCCATTTAATAAAAACATTAACTGCCTTGGAAAATGTTGAACTGCCAATGATGTTGGATGAGAAAGACAAAATTTATAGAAAAAAGAGGGCTAAGAAACTCTTAGAAATGGTTGGTTTAGGAGATAGGTTAAACCACTATCCTCATCAACTAAGTGGGGGACAACAGCAGAGAGTAGCGATAGCGAGGGCTTTGGCAAACAATCCAAAAATAATATTTGCAGATGAGCCAACTGGAAATTTAGACAGTAAGAGTGGATTAATAGTTATGAACATTTTAAAGGAGTTGAATGAAAAGGGAATAACAATAGTTATGGTTACTCATGACCAAGAACTAACGAAATATGCTTCAAAGATTATTAAATTGAAGGATGGGGAAGTGGTTGAGGTAATTGAGAAAGCTAAAAATTCATCTCACACATAATAACATAAATAATGTATTGAATTAATAAATCATATCTGATTATATTCAATATCATAAATGGGAACTACAAAGGAAACATTTATATATAAGTTTCGAAAAGGTTATATTTGAAATCAAAAATTTGAACAAATAGAAAGAGGGGATAGAATGGCAGAAATGATTATTCCATATCCACAACTTAAAAAGATAATGAAAACTACTTGTGAAATAGATTTATACAAAACAGAGGCAGAGGACATAATGGATGTTGTTGAGAAAAAATTAGCTGACTTATTTGAAGTAGCTCACAGAAACGCAAAGGAGGAGAACGCAAAAATCATAAAAATGAGACACATCCCATTAACAAAAGGATTTTTAAACTCAATGGAGTTATTCAGAAGTGTTATTGAGGAGGAAAACATAGTAGCTGAAACAATTAAAAAGTATGTTATGAAAAAAATACCTGGGGACTTACCTTTGGATGATATAGTTGTTGACAACCTCCCATTAATAACAGGGACAATATTCATTGTAGTTGGGAGAGTAATTAAGGCATTACATGAAGATATTGAAAGAATAAGAAAAGAACATATTGAAGAAGCTAAAAAAGTATTGGACTATACCTTATAATCTAATTTTAATTTTACTTTTTTAACTCGTCTAATCTATTTACCCATCTCATTAAAATTTCCCTTGCTTTTTTAAGCTTTAATATACTATAATCTAACAAATATTTTAAATAGTCCTCATCAACAAATATCTCCCCATCTTCCCCTATTGGGGCATCTACTTTATAAGTTGTTAAAATCTCAACAATAATTCTTTTTTCAGATACGGATTTTATAGATGAAGCTTTTAATCCAGAGTGTATTGCCAATTCAAGCATCTTTTTTGCTGAATTAATATCTTTGCAAGCAATGTGCAGTATAGGAGAGTTCATAACAAAGATTATATAACCCTCTTTTTTGTTTTTTAAAGCGTTAAATATATCATTATAATTGGGATAGTGATGCCACTTTCCAAGCCATCTTGAATATAGTTTTGGATTCTTATCTTTTGGTATTTCCATTATTCCAATCCTTCCAATACAACTTGATGTTGTGTAATAATTATCAATTTCATTGATTTTGTTTAATATTGGGATTATTTCCTCATCAACTAAGCCCTCTCTTATAGCAAGCTCTAAATTCATTAATGTCCTCTTTTTATCTTCTAAGAATTCCATAATCTCACCATATCTATAAATATAACTGTGCAAATTTATGCCACTATAATCTCTCATTGTAGGTATTAATGGAATTAAATTTCTATACTTTTTATATTATAAAATTAATTATGTATGATTGTGGATGAAAAACTACACAAAAATAAACAACCGTTGAGGTGATTAATATGGCAGAGTTTGTTCCAGCAGAAACAATGGAAGTTGTAAAAAAGAACTGCCCAGAGTTTTACGAGGCAGTTGCTAACTTACAGAAAGAAGTTTTTAGTGGAAAAAAATTAGATGAAAAAATGCAAAGATTGGTTTTATTGGCAGTTCTTGCAACATTAGGAGATGAAAAAGCAATTAAAAGACAAGTAAAGAAATTAATGGAAATGGGTGCAACAATTGAAGAAATTCAAGATGTTTTAAAGGTTGTGTATATTGGAGCTGGTATGCCAAGATTTATAAAAGCAGTTGAGGCAGTTTTAGAGGTTGCAGGAGACCAATGTTAAAAATATCCTTATATTTAAACATTTTTATTTTTTATTTTACTATTATATTCATATATGTAAATATTTAGATTGATATCGATACAGTAAAACAAAAAGTTTTTAAATCCAAACAATTCAAAAGAAAATAAAAATAAACATACTTTTATAAGTCCTAAAAATATTTTAAAATATTTTTTGGTGTTATCTATGATACCGATGATATATAAAGAAATGTGTCCAAACTGTAATGGGGAGATAACAAGTGAAAGGTTAGAGATAGGGGTTTGTGAGAAATGTTTAAAAGAAGAAAAGGTTTTTGAAAAATTGGAGCTATGTGAAAAACTCAGAGAAGAAAAGACATTGAAAGATTTAAAAGATTATTGCATTATTTGGAATGAATTTAAAGAATTTGAAGGATTTGTTAAAGAATTAGGATTTGAGTTATTAAGTATTCAAAAAATGTGGGCAAAGAGAGTTTTAAAAAATAAAAGTTTCTCAATTGTTGCACCAACTGGTGTAGGAAAAAGCTTTTTTGGTATTTTGATGTCTCTATTTTTATCTAAAAAAGGAAAGAGATGCTACATAATTTTACCTACAACACTCTTAGTTAAACAAACCTATGAGAAAATGATATCACTAATAGAAAAGAAAAATTTAAGCATAAAGGTGGTTGCTTATCATTCAGAACTATCTACAAAAGAAAAAAAAGAGATAAAAGAGAAAATAGATAATAACGATTACGATATATTAATAACGACATCCAACTTCTTAGCTAAAAATACACCAAATACTACCTTTGACTTCATCTTCGTTGATGATGTCGATGCTCTATTAAAGGCATCAAAAAACATTGATAGAACTTTAAAGTTATTGGGATTTGATGAAGAGTTAATAAATGAGGCATATAAGATAATCTATTTAATAAAAATTGGTAAAATAGAAGATGCATTAAAAAAGAGAGAAATTTTAAAGAAAAAAGTATCTAAAATAAAACATGGATGTTTAATTATTGCATCCGCGACTGGAAAGAGTTATGGGGATAGGGTTAAGCTTTATAGAGAGCTTTTGGACTTTGAAATTGGATTTGGAATGAATAAACTTAGAGATGTTGTAGATATTTATGATGAGGAATTTAGCAAAGAAAAGATTTTAGAATATATAAAATTGTTTGGTTCTGGGGGGATTGTATTTATTCCAATTGATTATGGGGTTGAAAAAGCCCAAGAGATTGAAGAGTTTCTATTAAAAAATAATATAAAAGCAAAACTAATCCATTCAAAAGATAAAAAGGGTTTTGAAGATTTTAGAAATGGGGAGATAGATATATTAATTGGTGTTGCTTCCTATTATGGAGTTTTAGTTAGGGGCTTGGATATGCCCGAAAGGGTTAGATATGCCATATTTTATGGAATTCCAAAATTTAAAATTAAATTGAAGGAATATATTGAAAAATTAAAAGAAAAGGGTATGTTAAAGGAAAACATAAGCATTGAAGGAAAAAGTGAAGAGGAGATTAAGCAAATAATCATTGAAAAATTAAAGATAAAAAACTTCTCACTAAGAAAAGAGGGGGGTGAATATCTCCTATTAATACCAGATGTAAAGACATATATCCAAGCTTCTGGGAGAACTTCAAGGATGACGGAGTTTGGTTTAACCAAGGGGGCGAGTATTGTTTTAGTTGATGAGATGGAGATTTTTGAAGCTCTCAAAAAATACATGCTATTTATGTATGAGAGTGAATTTAAAAGAATAGATGAGATAAACTTAGAGGAGTTAATAAAAAAGATTGATGAAGATAGGGAAAAAATAAAAGTTGGGAGAGCTAAGGGAAAAGTCCCTGATTTGTTAAAATCTGTCTTGATGGTTGTAGAAAGCCCTAACAAAGCGAGAACTATTGCTAACTTCTTTGGAAAACCATCTATTAGAAAGATAAATAATAGAAACATATACGAGGTTTGTATTGGGGATTTAAACTTAATTATAACTGCAAGTGGGGGGCATGTGTTTGATTTGGTAACAAAAGAGGGCTTTTATGGGGTTAAAATAGAAGATAACTTATATATTCCAATATACACATCAATTAAAAAAGTGAATGGAGAGCAATTTACTGACCAAAAAGATTTGGAAGAGCTTATAAAACAGTTGATGGAGAAAGGAGAGAGAGTAAATGCAATGGACGCAAAAGAAAATATAAAAATTATTAGAGAGATAGCCGATGAGGTTGATGCCATATTTATAGCGACAGATATCGATACAGAAGGGGAAAAGATAGGTTATGACATAGCTTTAAACACCCTCCCATTCAATAAAAATATTTATAGAGTTGGATTTAATGAGATTACAATGAGGGCTATATTAAAGGCAGTAGAATCATTTAAAAAAGGGGAAGAGCTTAGCTTAGATGAGAATAAAGTTAAAGGTCAGATAGTTAGGAGGATAGAGGATAGATGGATTGGATTTAGATTGAGCCAAAAACTTTGGGAGGTATTTAATAAAAACTACCTATCAGCCGGTAGAGTTCAAACACCAGTATTGGGATGGATTATAGAGAGATACAACGAGCATAAGATAAAAGTCCCTTATTTATCATTAAAATTAGAAAATGACATTTACATTGGAAAGATATGGGAGGAGAAGTTTGATAAGGATGAGGTTGAGGTTGAAGTAAAGATTTATGAGAAGGAGATTCCCCCATTGCCACCATTTACAACAGACACTTTATTAGAGGAAGCTACAAAGAGATTTAACATGAGTGCTGATGAAGTAATGGCTATAGCCCAAGAGCTGTTTGAACTTGGATTAACGAGCTATCACAGAACATCTTCAACAAGAGTTTCATTAGATGGGATGAGAGTAGCGAGAGAATACTTAAAGCTAAATAATTTAGAGGACTATTTAAAAAATAGAGAATACTATATGGAAGGAGCTCATGAGTGTATAAGACCTACAAAACCGATGGACACTGAGGAGCTTATTGAGTTTTTAAAAGAGAATAATATAAAACTAACTAAAAACCACATAAAGGTTTATGATTTGATATTTAGGAGATTTATTGCCTCTCAGATGAAAGAGGTTGTTGTTGAGTATGAAGAAATTTACATAAAAGATTTGGATGAGAAAGTTGAGGGTTATGTGGATATAAAGTTTGATGGTTGGAGTAGAATTTATAACTTAAAGTTAAAAAAGCTTCCAAAGATTGAGAAAAACTCTTTAAAAGTTTTAGAGAAAAAAATCAGAAAGATTCCAAAAGTTCCACTGTATGATGAAGGAGAGGTTGTTAAGTTAATGAAGGAGAGAGGCATTGGAAGACCTTCAACCTATGCCCAAATTATTAAGAAGTTGTTAGATAGGGGTTATGTTATAAAAAGTAAAGGTAAAAATAAGCTAATTCCAACAAAATTGGGAAT
>JAMOTQ010000105.1 GCA_027068365.1 Methanocaldococcus sp. | reverse complement strand
GACTGTGTGAAGTTTCTCGGCTTCGCGAGTTCGCGAGCCTCCTTCACCGCTTGCAACAGTGCTTCCCTATCCATACTTATCCTCCTTTCTTTTTTATATCATATCAAAAAGCATCCATATTATATGGTATCTGATATAAATATTTTACACTTAAATTGAAAAGAGTAAGTATCTTGTTTTGGGCAAAATTTTCAACACTTAATTGAAAATTTTTATATTGCTAAGATACCCAACACCCTATATAAAATTTTCGGTTATTAAATGAGAAGAGGTTAAAATTTGAAAACTTTATTTAATTTTATTTCTTTTCTTTTAATTCATCTAATAAAGTGTCACACATTTTAATAATATCTCTTAGACCTTCTTTTAAAACCTCTATTGGGTCTGTTCCTTCTTCGGTGATTATTGTTATTTTTGGGTTTGATATGTATCTCCCAGTTTCTGGGTGTAATAAAGGGTGGTCGATTGAATATGATGCCATTTTAACTCCTTCTTTTGTTAATAATATATCTTTCAATAAATTTGGAAGTGAGTGGTCTTCGTTAATTAGCTCAATCTCTACTAAATTATCCTTTTTCTCCAATATCTTTATCTCCATCTTCTCCCTCCAATAAAACTTTTTTAGCTAAGTTTATGTCTTTGTTTAATACAATTCTTCCTTCTTCCTCTCTAAAGAATCCTTTTTCTAAAGCTTCTTCAATAACATCATCAATTGGTTTTTTAGTTATGTATGAAACTAATACTACCAAATTTTTGACAGGTTTTGAACCAAGATTTGAGAACCTTAACTCTTGATACAATTCATTGAGGTCCTTTAAAATTTCATTAAATTTATTTATATCTACATCTGTCTTTATAGCATTCTCGTCTTCTAAGTATATAACCCTATACCCCAAAGTTTTTAGTGCATCCATTATTAAGTTTTTATTAACGGGATATTTTAACTCGGATAATGGATACTTATATAACCCCTCTTCATCTTTTTGATATTTTCTCTTGACTTTTTCCATAACTTCTCTAATTGTTCTATAATTTTCTTTTAAAGAGTCCTTATCATAACCAAATACATGAACTCTGACTCTATTTCCTTTTGATTCTATTGTGCAATCAATATCCATTTTTGATAACTTCTCACAAAGCTCTAAAAGCTCTTCATCACAACTAACCTTTGATGAGATAATTTTCTTCATAGTATCACCAGAATAACAAAATAGTAAAGTAAGTTTATAAATTATCCCTGCATATATAATAAAGTTTTGCATGAACAAAAATTGTTGTGGTGATACATAATGGATGAATTTGAGATGATAAAGAGAAACACAGTTGAGATCGTTAGCGAGGAAGAGTTGAAAGAGGTTTTAAAGAAAGATGAAAAATCTGCTTACATAGGTTTTGAGCCAAGTGGTAAAATACATTTGGGGCATTATCTCCAAATAAAAAAGATGATTGATTTGCAAAATGCTGGGTTTGATATAACTATATTATTGGCTGATTTACATGCCTATTTAAATCAAAAGGGAGAGTTAGATGAAATCAAAAAGATTGGTGAATACAACAAAAGAGTTTTTGAAGCGATGGGATTAAAGGCAAGATATGTTTATGGCAGTGAGTTCCAGCTTGATAAGGATTATACGTTAAACGTCTATAAATTAGCTTTAAAAACTACATTAAAGAGAGCAAGAAGGAGTATGGAGCTTATAGCAAGAGAGGATGAAAACCCAAAGGTTGCTGAGGTTCTATATCCAATTATGCAGGTTAATGATATTTATTACTTGGATGTTGATGTTGCTGTTGGAGGGATGGAGCAGAGAAAGATACACATGTTAGCAAGGGAGTTGTTACCAAAAAAAGTTGTTTGCATTCACAACCCTGTTTTAACTGGCTTGGATGGGCAGGGGAAGATGAGTTCTTCAAAAGGAAACTTTATAGCTGTTGATGACTCCCCAGAGGATATTAGAGTTAAGATAAAGAAAGCATACTGCCCTGCTGGAATTATTGAAGGAAATCCAATAATGGAGATAGCCAAATACTTCCTTGAATATCCTTTAACTATAAAAAGACCAGAAAAATTTGGTGGAGATTTAGTTGTTGATAGTTATGAAAAATTGGAAGAGTTATTTAAAAATAAAGAACTTCACCCAATGGATTTAAAAAATGCTGTTGCTGAGGAGCTTATAAAGATTTTAGAGCCAATTAGGAAAAGATTATAATTAGACAATTATTATATCATTTAATTTCCTCTTCTTCTCTTCCTTTTTGAGTTCTTCTAATGAAGCTGGTTTAGATTCAGCTATAATAATATTATCGTTTTTTCTATCATTGCTTTTTTTACTAATTTTATTAAAGTTAGAGCTTAAATTTTTATAATTTTGTTTTTTAACTTCTTTTTTATCTTTATTTTTATGATTTGGAAGAGTTTTATATCTAATTTTAACAACAATTTCTCCTTCTCCTTCATCCTTATCAAATGGCAAATTTATTTTAGCAGTATCGTTGGATAAAACTTCCAATGAGACATTTTTATCCCCTAAATAAATATCAACATAGGAAATCAAAACACCCTCTGGATTTTGAATTGATAAAGTTATTTTCTCCTCCATATCTATCTACCTAACTGCCTTTATTATAGTTATAGGATTCTTTGCTAAAAACATGTGCCCAGAAGGAATTTTTTTAGCATAAGAAATAAAAACATTAACTGCTTCAACATCATAGCCCTTATTTTCCAATTCGTTCATTATTTTAACGGCATTCTCTAAAACAATTGTGTTGGCAACAATATGATTTATGCCCTTTTTATCTAAAATTTCAATTATCTTTTCAATATTTTTTGTTCCTCCAATAAATGCCTTATTAAACTCTAATTCATCTAAAACATCCTCTGCCTTCCCTTTTATGACTTGACAGTTTTTAATATTGAATTTTGTCAAATTTTGTTTAGTTAGCTCAATGGCATCATCTAAATAGTCAATGGCATAAACAAACTTACATCTCTTAGCTATTTCAACAGTCATTCCTCCACTTCCACAACCAACATCAACAACAACATCATTCTTATCTAAATTCAATTTTCCAATGCTCACAGCCCTTATTTCCTCCTTAGTTATTGGAACTCCTTCTCTTCTTATAAAGTCCTCATCTGGAATCATAGATTCTCACCAAATCATAAATATCAAAATATAATATATTCTATGTTATAAAAATGCAATTTGAAATAAAAATAGGGGGAGGGGTATGAATTACTCAATAAGATTATTTAGAGTTATGGGAATTCCAATAGAGTTGCATATAACTTTTATTTTATTTTTAGCGGTTATAATTGGGCTGTCTATTATCAATAACAGTATATTTTGGGCAGTTCTCTTTATTTTATTATTTGTATCTGTTGTTTTACATGAGCTTGGGCATAGTTATGTTGCTAAGAAGTATGGAGTAAAGATAGAAAAAATTTTGCTATTGCCAATTGGTGGGGTTGCGATGATGGACAAAATTCCAAAAGAGGGGGAGTTAAAGATAGGCATAGCTGGGCCTTTAGTTAGTTTTATCATTGGAATAACTTTATTAGCTATATCTCAATTTTTTGATATAAATATAAATGGATATCCTTTGTTATACACTTTAAGCTTACTAAACTTAATGCTTGGGAGCTTTAACTTAATTCCTGCATTTCCTATGGATGGTGGAAGGATATTGAGAGCTATTTTATCAAAAAAGTATGGTTATTTGAAATCAACAAAGATAGCGGCAAATATTGGGAAGAGCTTAGCTTTAATCATGCTAATATTTGGTCTCTTATCAATGAATATTATATTAATTTTAGTTAGTTTGTTTGTCTATTTTGGGGCTGAACAAGAAAGTAAAATTATAGAGATTGAAACAATATTTAAGAATATTAAGGCAAAAGACATTATGACATTAAATCCTGTATGTGTTAGCCCAGATATGAGTGTTGAGGAGTTTTTGGATTTTATGCTTAAACATAAGTATTTCGGGTATCCAGTAGTTGAAAATGGAAAATTAATTGGATGTATTGGTATAAGCAATATACACAAAAAAGAAGGGACTGTTAGGGATTATATGGAAAAGCCAATTGTAGTTAGTGAAGATACTGATATAAAAGAGATTATAAGAAAAATGGCTAATACAGATAGAGTGTTTGTTGTAGAAGATGGAAAATTAAGGGGTATAATATCAAAAACAGACATATTAAGGGCAATGGGTATATTAGAATTAAAAGAAGAGTTAGAACATTAAAATTAAAATTTTATTCATTCTTTTGTGGTTGTTTCCATTCCATGTAACCACATTTTCCACATGAATATCTGTTTAAGTGCTCAGCCATAAATACCCCAGGTCCACATCTTGGGCAAGTCCTCTTCAATCTAACAACTTTATCTCCTTCAATTTTGTAGTATTTGTATTTTGCTGTTTTTTTACCTTTTGTCATTATTCTCCCTCCTCAACTGCTGTTTCTTCTTCTATTTTATTTTTTCTTAATATATGTTCTCTTTCAACTAATTTTAAAATCTCCTCATTATCATATAACTTAGCATAACCTCTTGCCCTCTGCATTCCTGCCTCTTCGACAATTTTCTCCAATATCAATAAATCTTTGTTTGCATTTAACATTGCCGCAAGCTTTAACTTAACATCTTTGAATGTTGGTGTTGGTCCATCATGTTCAACAATGAATCTATATTCTTTCCTCTTTAACAATGGATTATATCTTTCTGATAATATTTTTATTTCCATCATTTATATCCCCTCTTAAATTTTTTTAAATTGTTTTAATATTTTTTCAATTTCTTGTTTTAGTTTTTTATCTATTTTCAGTACAACGATTCCTTCATCCGGTTGCCCATATAAAACATAAGTTCCGATAGGAAAGTATTTGATAACAATTAAAGCTAACAAATCTTCTTCACCATCAACCAGTAGGGCGATGTCTTTATCATTTATTGTAGATAGATATTTAATACTTTCTATTGCTTCATCAGATATGCATCCAGGAGGATTTTTTACCTTAATAATTTTTTTAAATGTATGGTTTATTTTAACTGGAATGTTTCTTTTGGTCTTTAAGTCAAAAATGGAAAGTTTTGGAATTATGTTGTTTTCAATTACAGTTTTTGTTACAATGTCTCCAACAGTTACAATATCTCCATCTATATCTGGTAGTGTTTTATATACTTTTCCAAAGGGTCTTTTTAATTTTTCCCTCAACTCTTCTGGAAGCTTTAACATAATATTTCCTCTACTCCTTTACACTTAATGCATACTTCCCTTTAATATCAATCCCTGCCTTTTTAGCAATCTCCGATTTTTCTGGATTTAAAACTATTAAAAGTCCTATCCAATTTTCACTTGTTGGGGACTTACATATTGGACAAATTTCATCATTTGTTAGGTATTTACATTTTAAACATGCTCTCATAAGCTCACCTTATTCTTGGTTTTGTCTTTTAGCTTTTTCTTCTTCAATCCACTCCAATTTCCCCAAGTATGGCTGTCTCATGGTTAAGGCAATTTTACTGCCTCTCTTTCTCTCTGCCTTCAAACTAATGGCAACAATTCTCGCCCTAACATAATCTCCAATTTCCAAAACCTTTCCAGTTTCTTTTCCAATAATTGCCTCTCTCTTAGGGTCATAAGTTACATAATCATCCATAATCTGTGAAACGTGGATTAATCCATCCAAAGGACCCAACCTTACGAAACTTCCAAACTCAACAACATCAACAACCTCTCCCTCAATAAGTTCATACATCTCTGGAACATAAACGAGGGTCTCAAATACAACTGGATGGTAGGCAGAACCGTCTCCATGCACTACTTTACCTTCTCCAATGTCCTTTACATCTACAATGGATAAAACAAATCCAACATCTTTATCCAATCTTCCTTCATATTTTTCCATGAGAATTTTTTTCACTGTTTCTTTTAAATCCTTACCAAACTCTTCTGGTGGGACTCTAACAATGTCAGCAATCTCTAAAATTTTATACATAAGATATTCACCTCTCAGCTCAATTAAATTAATAAAAATAGAGAAATGGTCATCGTAATATTTAGTGAATTGTATAAAAACAATAAAAGTGCAATATTAGTTTTGCCATAAACCTATATTTATAATTAACCATGCAAAAATTGTTATGATTTATGAAACGAAAAGTATATATAGGAGAAAGTTCATTGTAGAGAGTGCTTACAAAACATGAATGAAAGAGGACCCGTAGCCTAGCCTGGATAGGGCACCGGCCTTCTAAGCCGGGGGTCGGGGGTTCAAATCCCCTCGGGTCCGCCAATTTTTCTATTTTTTTATTTCATTGCTCCGGTGGTGTAGTCCGGCCAATCATGCGGGCCTTTCGAGCCCGCGACCCGGGTTCAAATCCCGGCCGGAGCACTATTATCTTATAAAAGTTTATATTTATTAATTTGGATTAATTAATTATTTTGAGGGCATTATATAAAAACCCTTCAAGATGGAAGTAAATGAAATAAAAAATTTAAAATAAATAAAATAAACTAATAAACAAATATAAAATAAATAATAGGAACCACTATTAAAGTTGGAAAATAAGTTTTTACCAATTTGAGATTAGATTGGCTGATAGATAATGTTTATAACATTTGGTGGTTGTAATGGTTACTTTGGAAAAAATAGAATTAAAAAACTTTAAATCATTTAAAAAATTATCTTTGGAGATTCCAAAGGGATTTACAGCCATAGTTGGACCTAATGGTAGTGGAAAGTCCAACATAGTTGATGCTATTTTATTTGTGCTTGGAAAAACCTCTGCCAAAAAGCTGAGGGCAAATAGATTCAGCGGCTTAATAACATACCACAATGGAAAGAGGGCGGATTTTGCAGAGGTTTGTTTATACTTTACAAATGAAAATAATGCCTTCAATGTTAATGCTAATAAGGTAGGAATTTTAAGAAGGATAAAGAGTAGTGGGGAGACAGATTATTATTTAATTTGGAAAGAGAATGATAAAGAAAAGAGAAAAAAGATGGCTAAGCATGAAATTATTGATTTATTTAGAAGATTGGGACTTTTGGGAGATAATGTTATTTCACAAGGAGATTTATTGAAAATTATCAACATTTCACCAATTGAGAGAAGAAAGATTATCGATGAAATTAGCGGAATAGCTGAGTTTGATGAAAAAAAGAAGAAGGCAGAGGAGGAGTTAAAAAAAGCAAGAGAATTAATTGAGATGATTGATATAAGGATTAGTGAGGTTGAAAATAATTTAAAGAAGCTCAAAAAAGAGAAAGAAGATGCAGAAAAATATATTAAATTAAATGAGGAGTTAAAATCAGCAAAATATGCCTTAATATTAAAAAAAGTTAGCTACCTAAATGTTCTTTTGGAAAATCTCCAAAATGACATTAAAAACTTGGAAGAGCTTAAAGATGAATTTTTAAGCAAGGTTAAAGAGATTGATGCAGAGATTGAAAATTTAAAGCTTAGATTAAACAACATCATAAATGAACTCAATGAGAAAGGCAGTGAGGAAGTTTTAGAGCTTCATAAATCAATTAAAGAGCTTGAAGTAGAGATTGAGAACGATAAGAAGGTTTTAGATAACTCAGTAAATGAGTTAAAAAAGGTTGAGGATGAGATTAAGAATAAGAAGAAAGAAATTGAAGAAACTCAAAAGAAGATTATTGAGAATAGAGATAAAATTATTGAAAAGGAAAATAAAATTAAAGAAATTGAAGAAAAAATTAAGGATTTAAACTATGAGAAAGAGAGATTAAAAGAGACTATTGCTGAGAGTGAGAGTGTTATTAAAACTTTAAAAAAATCTGAGATGGAGATAGCCGATAAAATAGCTAAAAACCAGAACGAACTCTATAAGCTAAAAAAAGAATTAAATGATTTAGATAATTTAATAAATAGGAAAAATTTTGAGATTGAGAAAAATAACGAGATGATTAAAAAGTTAAAGGAAGAGCTTGAATCTGTTGAGGATGTTGATACCAAACCATTGTATTTAGAGCTTGAAAATTTAAAGGTTGAGATTGAATTTTCAAAGAGAAGGATTAAAGAGCTTGAAGAAAAAAAGAAAGAACTGCAAACAAAATTAGATGAATTACATGCTGAGTATGTTAAGGAGAATGCAAGAATTAAAGCTTTAAAGGAGATGGAAGAGTTATCTATGGATAGGGCTATTAGAGAAATATTAAATGCTAAATTACCGGGAGTTATCGATATCGTTGGTAATTTGGGAAAGACAAAAGTAGAGTATAAAACAGCCATAGAAGTAGCGGCTGGGAATAGATTAAACCACGTAGTTGTTAAGAGGATGGACGATGCCGTTAGAGCTATAAAATATTTAAAAGAGAGAAAGCTTGGAAGAGCCACATTTTTGCCATTGGATAGGATTGAGGGTAGAGAGGCGGATTATATTGATGAAGATGGAGTTATTGGTAGGGCTATTGATTTAGTGGAGTTTGATGAAAAATATAGGAAGGTCTTTGAGTATGTGTTTGGAAACACTATTGTTGTTGAAAATATTGATGTAGCTAAGGAGTTGGCTAAGAAATATAGAAAAGTAAGGTTTGTAACATTAGATGGGGATGTTATAGAGCCGAGTGGGGCAATGATTGGAGGGACTTTTAAAAGTAGGGCAAAGATAAAGGTTGATGTTGATTTAAGCAAGTTAAATAGGTTGGCTGATGAAATTATAACCATTGAGAATGAGTTGAGGAATATTAAGGAGGAGATTGAAAGATTAAGCAATATAATAAAGAGAAGTTCTGCCAAAAAAATGGAAATTGAAAATACCTTGAAGATAATTAAAAAGAATGAGATGAGGAAAAGAGAGATAGCTGAAAAGAACACCATAAAGATAAAGGAGTTAGAGCTAAAAAATAAGGAAATTTTGGAAGAATTGGAAGAGTTAAAACTTAAAAAAGAAGAAATTTTAGATAAAATTAATGAGATTGAGGATAAAATAAATGAGTTAATTAAAAGAAGGGAGAAGATACTTAATGAGTTGAAGGAGTATGAAAGTGATGAAAATTTAAAGAGGATGAATGAAATTGAGGATGAATTAAAGATTTTAGAGAAAGAGAAAGCCAAATTAAAAAATGAAATTGATAAAGGACTAACATTAGTTAAGGAGATATTGATTCCAAAGATTGAAGAACTGAATAAAAAGGTCTCTGAATTGGTAAATAAAAAAGCCATATTGGAGAAGAATATATCTTTTTATAAGGAAAATATTGAGAAAAACTTGAAGATATTGGAAGAAAAGAAGAAAAGATATGAAGAGTTAGCTAAAAACTTAAAAGAACTGACTAAAAAGAAAGAACAGCTTGAAAAAGAAATGGAAATCTTAGAAAGAGAGAGAAGAGAGATATTAAGAAAAATTAGAGATATTGAGAGCAAAATAAATGAACTCATGGTTGAAAAGGCAAAGTATGAGAGTAAGTTGGAGGAAGAAGAAAGAAAGCTTTATCTATGCGAAAAAGTTGATGTAAGTGAAGAATTGGAGAAAAAAGACATTGAGGAACTTGAAATATACATAGGAAAGCTTGAAAATGAAATAAAAAGCTTAGAGCCAGTTAATATGAGGGCTATTGAGGACTATAATTACGTAGCAGAGAGATACAAAGAACTGATAGAAAAAAGGAAAGAGTATGAGAGGGATGAAAAAAAATACCTTCAATTGATGGAAGAACTTGAGAATAAAAAGAAAGAGGTATTTATGGAGGTTTTTAACAAGGTAGCTAAGAACTTTGAAGAGGTTTATAAAGAGATTGGAGGTATTGGAAAGCTAAGCTTAGAGAATGAGAAAAATCCCTTTGAAGGAGGGATTTTGATAGATGCATCTCCAAGAGGCAAAAAGCTTTTAAGCTTAGATGCTATGAGTGGAGGAGAGAAATCTTTAACTGCTTTAGCATTTTTGTTTGCTATTCAGAGATTGAATCCTTCCCCATTCTATGTATTAGATGAGATTGATGCCGCATTAGATGTAAAAAACGTTTCTCTAATTGCAGATATAATTAAAAACGCCTCTAAAAACAGTCAATTTATAGTTATAAGCCATAGGGAGCAGATGGTTAGTAAGGCAGATGTTGTTTATGGTGTTTATATGGAAAACGGTTTAAGTAAGGTTATTGGTATTAGATTATAGGTTCTAAGAGGCATCACCGAGCAAAGCGAGGCAATACATGCATAGGAGCAAAGCTCCTATCAGATGAAATCCTACGGATTTCAGTACTTACCCTATGGACGATTACTATACCTCAGAGCAGGACTTCGCTACGTTCAGCCCCACTGTAATCTAAGAGGCATTTACTTCCGTTAGAAAGTAAATGCATCCATTTTGGTCAAGCTTTTACTAAAAGGTTGAGTGTAATGCATCCTTGGGTATCCCAATAGGGCGGAGCCCTATGGTTGTGAAAACGGTTTAAGTAAGGTTGTAGGGATTAGATTATGAGATTTAAGAGATGTTATTATTTTAATTTATTTTTGTGGGTGATTAAAATGGAGTTGAAAGAAGTTAAATATTTGGGGGGCATTGGGGCGATATTAAATTTAGTTTCTTATGCCGTTGGTGGAATTTTAGCTATTGTAGGATACATTTTAATATTGATAGCATTAAATAAGATTTCAAAGATTTTTAATGATGATGAGGTGTTTAAAAAATATTTATATGGGATTATTTTATGGATAGTGGCTGTGTTAATTGCAATTTTTGCAGTAGGGATTTCTTTTATATCTCTTTTATTTAGCTCATTAGATTATGGACTAATGGCAGTATCATCTTTTTTAATTGGCATTATGTTGTTTTATATCCTCTTAGTTATTGGTAGTTATTTTATAAAGAAAAGTTATGAAAAGGTTTCATATTACACTGATGTTGATTCATTTAGAATTTGTGGATTACTGTATTTTATTGGAACAATACTTTTAATAGTGATTGTTGGAGTTGTTGTAATAATCATTGCACAAGTTTTGGAAATTGTTGCATATTTCTCTTTACCTGATGATTTAAGAATTGAGAATTAAATAAAATTGGGGTAAGATGATAAGAGAAATTTTTAGCTCAATAATGGGAGAAGGGAAATATATTGGAAGAAGGTTTATATTTGTAAGATTTGCTGGATGTCCATTAAACTGTGTTTATTGCGATGAAGAAAGCAAAAGCTATTTAAATAGAGTGGAAAAAATCCCAGGTAGTGGAGAATTTGAAATCCTGCAAAAGATGGAGATTAAAGACATAGTAAGTGCCATAGACAAATTAAAGACACCAGATTTATTTGCAGTGTCTTTTACAGGAGGGGAGCCATTACTATATAGCAAACAAGTAAAAGAAATCTCTGAAATTTTAAAAGATAAGGGTTATAAAACTTTTTTAGAGAGTAATGGTATGTTTCCAGAGAGGGTTTTTTATTTTGATATTGCATCTATTGACATAAAACTAAGAGAACATTTTGAGTATATAAAAGATGAAGATTATAAAAAACTCTATAAAAATGAGCTTAAAACAATAAAAAAACTCTATAATCTAAATTCTGATGTGTATGCAAAGGTTGTTGTAATGGAAAATACAAATATAGATGAAGTAAGGGAGATAGCAAAGGATTTGAGTGACATAGGAGATATAACCCTCTGCATCCAACCAGTAACGCCTCGTGGAAATATAAAATCTCCTTCTCAAAGGAAATTATTTGAAATTATGGAGGCATGTGGTGAGTATTTAAAAGATAATGTTATGCTAACAATACAAATGCATAAGTATTTGGGAGTGTTATAAATATTAATAACTCATTAATTGAATGGGGGATATAATGAATAAGGAATTATTAAAAAAGGTTATAGAGCTAAAAAATCATGGGCTTACAATTGGAGAGATTGCTGAGGAATTAAATGTATCAATGGAAACAGCAAGATATTTGGCTTTAAATGCTGAAAAATTATTAAAAGAGGAAGAAAAAGCTATAAAGCTTGAAAATATTGATATATTTATTGATTGGAAAAATATAGGTAGTTCAGCTAATAGGTTGAGATGCATTAGCTCAATAATAGTTGATATTTTAAAAAGTAGGAATATAGAGTTTGATACTGTTGTAGGAATTTCAACAAGTGGTGTCCCCATAGCTACTTTGGTAGCTTCTGAGTTAGGAAAAGAGCTAACTGTTTATATTCCAAAGAAACATATATCCGAAGAAGGAAAAAAGATAACTGGCTCAATATCTCAAAACTTCTCAGCTGTAAATTACAAGAGGGCTGTAATTATAGATGATGTTGTGACGAGTGGAAGCACTTTGAAGGAGTGTATTAAGCAGTTGAAAGAAATTTGTAGCCCAAAGTTGGTAGTTGTGTTGATAGATAAGAGTGGATTGGACGAGATTGAAGGAGTCCCATTAATCCCATTAATTAGAGTTGGAGCTGTGAATGTAGAACACAAATAAATAAAAATAATAAGAAATAAATAACTTCTACCTCACTTTTCTCTTTACCCCTCATTTTTTTATTTTTATTTAAAAGATTTTGGAGGTATATTTATGTTACCAAAAGCTACAATAAAAAGGATAATGAAGCAACACACAAACTTTAACATCTCCGCTGAGGCAGTTGATGAACTCTGTAATATGCTTGAAGAAATTATAAAGATAACTACTGAGGTTGCTGAACAAAATGCAAGAAGAGAAGGAAGAAAGACAATTAAAGCGAGAGACATTAAGCAGTGTGATGATGAAAGGTTAAAGAGAAAAATTATGGAACTTAGCGAAAGAACTGAGAAGATGCCAATATTAATTAAAGAGATGTTAAATGTAATAACATCTGAATTGGATTAATAACATAGAATTAGTGACAAGGGGAGAGCATGAAAATAGCAGTAACGAAGTTTTTAGGGACAAATTGTGATTTAGATGTGTGTCATGCAGTTAAATTAGCTGGTGGTGAGCCAGAACTTGTTTTTTTCACTCAAAATAACTTAGATAATTATAAAGGAGCAGTAATTCCAGGAGGGTTCTCTTATGGAGATTATTTGAGAGCTGGAGCCATTAGTGCGAGAACTCCGATAATTAAAGCCCTAAGAAAGATGGTTGAAGAAGGAAAACCAGTTTTAGGAATATGTAATGGGGCTCAAATTGGTTTAGAGGCAGGATTTTCAAAAGGGACTTTAACAAACAACTTAAATGCAAAATTTATTTGTAAATGGGTTTATATTAGAGTTGAAAATGATAAAACACCATTTACACAGTATTATAAAAAAGGAGATGTCTTAAAAATACCTATTGCTCATGCTGAGGGAAGATTTTATGCAGATGATGAGACATTGGACTATATGTATAAAAATAACATGATTGTCTTTAAATATTGCGATGAAACTGGTGAGATAACAGAGGAAGCAAATCCAAATGGTTCCATAGATAATATAGCAGGAGTTTGCAACGAAAACCAAAACTGTGTTTTATTAATGCCACATCCAGAGAGGGCGAGTGAAAAGATACTTGGCTCAGATGATGGGTTGAAGATGTTTAAGGGAATGATAGATTATGCAAAAAAGATTTAACCCTTAACATAAAAGAAAATACATTTTAAATATTCAAGATTTTTATTTCCTATGGATATAGGGTGGTCAGGAGCTTGCCCTTTATAATCAATCATAATTAACTCTTTTTTAGCCCTAAATGCAGATGAAATAACTGTTTTTTTAAACATTTCCTTATCTACATGGTGAGAGCAGGAGCAAGTAACAAATATTCTTTTAGCTAATTTTATTCCCAAATAATTTAAAGAGGCATAAGCCCTTAAAGCATTTTTTATATCATCATCCGTCTGTGTAAAGGCGGGCGGGTCTAATATAACGACATCAAACTTCTCTCCATCCTCTATAAACTCTTTCATAACTTCAAACGCATTTCCTTCGATAAATTCATACTTATCTTTTGGGATGTTGTTTAACTCCATGTTTTCTTCAGCAGTTTCTAATGCTTTTTTTGATAAATCAACTCCTACAACCTCAGCCCCTCTTATCGCTGTATGGACTGAAAATCCTCCCGTGTAACAGCAAACATCTAAAACCCTATCATCCTCTTTTATAAACTTCTCCAACTCCAACCTGTTCTCTCTCTGGTCTAAGAAAAAGCCAGTTTTATGCCCTTTAACATTCACTTTAAATTTTGCTTCTCCCTCTTGAATAATTGTTTCAAATTTATTTTTATCTCCAAAAATTTTATCCCTAATTCTTTCTCCTTTCTTTCCTCTCTTTACATATATTGTTTCTAAGTCAGATAACTCAAATAAAATATCGACAATATCTTTTAAATACTCTTTTTCAATTAGCTTTGACATCAACTGCATAACTCCAAGCTCGTTGTATTTGTCAAATATTATTGCTGGCAGTTCATCCCCTTCTGCATAAATCCATCTGTATGTATTTTTATATTTCAAAATATCTTCTCTATAAATTTTAGCGTTTAATATTCTTTTGTAGAAAAAATTATAATCAATTTCCTCATCTTTTGTTGTTAAAATCTTCAATATTACTGATTTTGGATTATACAATGCCTTAGCAACAAATTTTCCGTTATAGGTTAGAGTGACAATTTCCTCTTTTTTTGGTAACTCCCCTCTATTTTTTATAGCTTTTGTATAGACCAACCTTGAAAAATTTTTTATTGAATTGTATGCCCTTTTATCTATCTCTAATTTAATCAACTACATCACCAAAGTCATTGTTTGTCATTTTCTTCTACTTTATTTACCAAATAAGAAACTCCTTCTTTTTTAAATATCTTGACTTTATCGCCTTCTTTAATCTCTACATCTCCAATATTATCGAACTCATAGACCTCATAACTTTTGTCATCCATAACCATAACGTTTGGTGTAGTTGCTATAACTGTTGCAGTATCTAACTCATCCTTCTTTTTTGCCATTTTTGTCTCTTTTTCAGCAATGTGCCAAGGTAATCCAATTTTTTCCCTTTTATAATCAATAGATTTCATATAAACCTTATTTTCGGTTATTGCAGAAACCACATAATGTTTATTTTTATACTCAACGACATCCCCAACTTTATACTCTGGAATTCTTACAGATACCGTTACCCTATAAAGCTCTTTTCCGCTATCTCTATCAACTCCAACTAATGTGGCTGTCTCAGTTATTTTTCCTCCATATCTCTCCTTAATCCTTTGGGCAATATTTCTCGCCGCTCCAACAGAACCAAGTTGATAATCTAAACCTTCCTTTTGTGGAATAAATTTTGATATAAATGCCATTCTATCCTTTTTTAATCTTTTAACCAACTCCTCTCTAACAAAGTTGTCCAACTCTTCCCTCTCTTCCTCAGTTAAATACCTATTCATAGCCCTAACTTGTAAGGTTGCTTCATAATAATTGGACATGAATCTTGAACATCTTGGACATTGAACCATTTTTAAATGCACTTCTATATCTTTCTCATAAACTCTGTCTTCTTTCTCTCCTGGCAACCTTCCCTTAGCTACAATATGAACTGGAATAATTAACTTGCTCCTCTTTCCTCCGGGTAGTTGGGTAATTTCAGGATAAATTTCAACATCAACTGTAACACTTTTCTTTTTAATGGCATCTTTTGTTGCATAATACGCAATTTCATTCAATATTTCAAATGCCTCCTCACTCTTTGGTGTTTGCCATATCTTTCTTTTGTAAGAACCACACAGATGGCAAACTTCTACCTCAACCCTATCTGGAACTTCAATTAACGGATGTTCTTGGGCATAGCAAATTGGACAGAGTCCATCTATAAGCTCATCCTCAGCTCCGCATCTATAACAAATTCCTCTAATCTTCATAATCTCACCAAACATAAACTATATAAATATTTAAAATCAAATAATAATTATTGTGAATATATATTGGGTGAAAATATGGATATATCAGAAGGGTTAAAATTTCCCATGAAAGATAAAGATTGGACTAAAAAAGTTATCATTGGGGGGATATTAAACATTGTCCCAATAGTAAATTTTATAAGCTATGGATATTCACTGGAAGTGATGAAATTGGTCATAAGTGGTAAAGAAACCCTCCCAGAGTGGGATAACTTTGGTTCTAAGTTTATAAGGGGCTTAGTGGGAATTATCATATCTGTGATATATTTGATAATTCCAATTATAGTTATGATGGTATTTATAAGTATGGGACATAGGGGTTTAAACATTGTTGGGATATTGGTTGGAGGAATATTGATGATAATATTTGGGTTTGCCATACCTATGGCTCTTGCAAATTATGTTGCTAAGGATAGTTTTGGGGCGGCATTTGAATTTAGTGAGATAATTAATAGAATAAAATCAGTGTTTGGTGAATACCTTGTTTGTTACATTGTTGTGATAGTTTTAAGCTTAATAGTGGGGGCTATTTCGGTTATTCCATTTATTGGATGGATAATTGGGGCAATATTGGAATTTTATGTGGCATTAGTTTATGCATACTACTTTGGAAATCTATATGCTAAAAGCAGTCCATAATTCTAAATTTTTATTCATTATTTATTTTTTGATTATTTCAATCTCATCCAAGTAATCAACATTTAACAACTTTGATGCATTGTCCATAAATTTAGATATCTCTAAGAATCCTTCACTATTTATTAGACATATAAATCCATCCTTCTCTTCAAAATATGACTTAACGAATTTGCATTTAATTATTTTATCTCCATTTTTTGTTTTTATTTTAATTAAAACTTCATCATACAATTTAAAATCAACTTCCTCCTCCCTAATGTTTGTTATTATATTTCCAAACCTATCTATATGAATAACTCTCTTCTTTTCATTATTTAATCTAACTATGCCCTCTAATTCCTCTCCATCATAGCCATTATTTATTAAAATCTCAGCTCCTACAACAGCATAAACATCCCTCCCATGAAATGTTGAAGATGGAATATATTTACTTTCATTAATTTTAACAATCCTCTTTATCCCCAATTTTTCAACCACATAAGTAAATAGCCCGTTATCAGGCCCAACCAAATAATGCCCATTCTTTGTTTCAATAACTATTGAATTCCTCTCACTTCCAACTGTTGGGTCTATAACTGCAACATGAACCGAAGGAGGGAAATATGGAACGGCTGTTAATAAAACATAAGCTCCATGATATATGTTAAATGGCTTTATCTCATGGGATATATCAACAATCTTTGCATCTTTATTATAATTTTTTAAAATATTTAAAATTCTGCCTTTCATTGCTCCAACATATCCTTCATTAGTCCCAAAGTCAGTTGTTAAAGTTATAATATCTAAAATACTGTCACTCATACAAATCCCCAAACTATTTATTTAACACACACTTAACATTAACTAACTCATATATAAGTTACAATCATTATATTTAGATACTGCGTGGCTGAAATTATGACTGCATTAATAATATGTGAAAAGCCGAGTGTTGCCAAAAAGATAGCAAACGCCTTAGGAAAAGCAAAGAAAAAGAGTATTGATGGAGTTCCATACTATGAGTTAGAGAGAGATGGGAAAAAAATTATTGTTGCAAGTGCTGTTGGGCATCTCTTCACTTTGGTTGAGAAGGAAAATAAAGAATTTGGCTCATATCCTGTTTTCGATATAAAGTGGGTGCCTGCAAGTGTTGAGAAGGGAAAAGAATATGTTGATAAATACATAAAGGCATTAAAAAAGTTATCAAAAGAGGCGGATGAGTTTTATATAGCAACTGATTGGGACATTGAAGGGGAGTTAATTGGTTATCATGCATTAAAATACTGTTGTGGTAGAGAGAAGGCAAAGAGGATGAGGTTTTCCTCATTAACAAAGAAAGAGATAGTTAAGGCATTTGAAAGTCCTGATGAAATTGATTACGGATTAGTTGATGCCGGAGAAAGTAGGCATATTGTAGATTGGTATTTTGGTATAAATTTATCGAGGGCTTTGATGAATGCTATAAGGGCAGTGAATAGATGGAAAACAATGAGTATTGGTAGAGTTCAAGGTCCTGCATTAGCTTTTTTGACTGAAAGAGAGTTGGAGATTAAAAAATTTATCCCAAAACCATATTGGATTATTGAGGCATTATTAAAAGATAATTTAAAAGCAATTCATGAGAAAGATAAATTTTGGGATGAAAAAGAGGCAAGAAGTGTTTATGAAAAGATAAAAGATGAAAAATTTGGTAAAGTTATTGAGATAAAGAAGACAAAAAGGAAGATAAAACCCCGCCCCCCATTTGACTTGGGAACATTACAAAGAGAAGCGTATAGGTATTTTAAAATATCTCCAAAGGAAACGCAGGAAATTGCTCAAAGCTTGTATGAAAGGGCGTTAATCAGCTATCCAAGGTCTTCAAGCCAGAAACTTCCAAAAGATAGGAAGTATTTGGAAGATATTTTAAAAATAATAAAAAATCATCAAACTTATGGAAAGTGGGCTGAGAGAATATTAGAGGAGAATTTAAAACCAGTTGAAGGTAAAAAGGAAGACCCAGCACATCCAGCCATACACATAGTAGACATCCCAAAAGAAGAACTTTCAGAAAAAGAGAGGAAGATTTACGATTTAATTGCAAGAAGAACCTTAGCCGCTTTTTGGGATAATGCAGAGCGAGAGTATTTAAATGTAAAAATTGACATTAAAGGGGAGATATTTAAGTTATCTGGTTCAAGAACAATAAAAGAAGGTTGGCATGAAATTTATTACTTCCCAAAATTTGATGAGGTTGAGTTACCTCAATTAAAGAAAAATGATACAATTAAAGTTGAAAAGATAACAATAACTAAAAAAGAGACGCAACCACCAAAAAGATACACTGTTGCAAGCATAATTAAAGAATTAGAGAAAAGAGGGCTTGGAACAAAAGCTACTAGGGCAGAGATTATAGACAAATTAATAAAAAGGGGCTATGTTGTTGATGATGGCTCTTTAAAAGTAACTGACTTGGGAATTTCAGTAATTGAAACACTAAAAAGATTCTGCCCAGAGATTATTGACGAAAAGATGACGAGGGACTTAGAGGAAAAGTTAGAGAAGATACAGTTTAGAAAAGTTAAAAAGGATGATGTTTTAGAAGAGGCAGAAAACAAATTGAGGAAAATATTGGATGAGTTTAAAAAGAAAGAGGAAGATGTTGGAATCTACCTAATTAAAAACTTAGATGCTACAAATAAAAAATCAAAAATCGTTGGGAAATGTCCTAAATGTGGAGGGGACTTAATTTTAATAAGATACAAAAAGAGCAGGTTTGTTGGTTGCTCTAACTATCCTGAATGTGATGTGAAATACTCTCTTCCAGATAAGGGAAGGATAAAAATTCCAAATAAAATTTGTGAGGCATGTAAATCCCCTATTTTAAAAATTGGAGATAGAGAAATCTGCATAAATCCCGACTGCCCTTTAAAGCAAGTAGAGGTTAAAGAAGAAGAAAGGAAATGTCCAAAGTGTGGAGCCAAGCTAATTTTAAAGAAAGGGATTTATGGAGCTTTTTATGGTTGTTCCAATTATCCAAAGTGCAAATACACTGAACCAATAAATAAAAAAGAGGTTGTAGGAAAATGTCCAAAATGTGGAGGGGACTTAGTTATTAGAGATGGAAAATTTGGAAAGTTTGTTGGTTGCTCTAACTATCCAAAATGTAAATATACTGAAAAACTAAAAGAAGATAAAAAAGAAGAAAAACAAAATAAATAATAAAATAAAAAATAAATGGTGAATTAATTATGACAATAAAGTTATATGTTGATTTTGGTGGATATTCAGCAATAGAGAAAGGAAATTTAATCATTCCAAGGGACAATATTTTAAATAAAAAGGACTTTGATAGTGTTGAGATTGGAGATGTTGTTGATGTCTATTCAAAGAGAGGGAAATTTTTAGGAAGGGGTTTTAAAAATCCAAGAGAAGTAAGGATAATGACTTTAAGAAAAGAAGAGTTAGATGAGAATTATATAAAAGAAAAGATAATTAAAGCAAACGAATACAGGTTAAAGTTGGGTTTTAAAGACACATATAGGATGGTTTATACTCAATCTGACTGGCTGAATGGTTTAGTTATCGATAAATACAACGACATAGCAACAGTCCAAATATTTAATTATGGAATTGAAAAAATGAAGGATGTTGTTGTTGAAACTCTCCAAAATTTAGGTATTGACAGCATATACGAAAAAAGCTCTGGGAGAAATAGGAAGAGGGCTGGATTGCCAGAAGTTGAGGGAATATTAGCAGGAGAAAAAACTGAAACAATTATCCAAGAAGGAAATGCAAAGTTTAAAGTTACATTTGATGGACAGAAAACTGGCTTTTTCTTAGACCAGAGGGAGAATAGGTTGGAGTTGGAGAGGTTTATAAAAGAGGGTGACAGGGTTTTAGATGTTTGCTGTTACACTGGTGGTTTTTCGGTTCATGCAGCGATAAGAGGGGCTGAGGTTGTAGGAGTTGATTTATCAAAAAAAGCCCTAAAATTAGCAGAGGAAAATATGGAGCTAAATAATATTCCAAAAGATAAGTATGAATTTATCGAAGGGAATGCATTTAAGGTTATGGAGGAGTTTATAGAGGATGGAAAGAATTTCGATGTAGTAATTTTAGACCCACCCGCCTTTGCTCAATCAAAAAAATCTCTAAAATCTGCTATGAGGGGCTATCATATGTTAAATAGATTGGGAGCTAAGTTGGCTGATAGATTGTTGGTTACATGCTCTTGCTCTCAGCCAGTTGAACCAGATGCATTTAAAGCTTTAGTTATAGATGCCTGTTTAAAGGCAAAAAAATGGGCTAAAATTATAAAGTATGGTTCTCAAAGTCCAGACCATCCAATAACATCCAAGGGGACTGAATACTTAAAATGCTTATTTTTAAGTGTTGAAGAGATTTAATTTTCAATAAGATTAGGATAGATGATTATGAAATCCCAAATTATTATTTATAGATTTTTCTAAACAGTTGAGGTGAAAACAATGAGATATGTTGCTTACCATGGGGGAAACCCCCTATTGGTATACCCCACATCCATTTAACCAATTATCAAAGATAAAGTTATTTATTAAGGAATATCTAGAAGCCCAAAGGGCTTCTATAACTGCCTTTTTAATTATAAAACACTTTGATAATTGATTATAAGTTGGGGCTTTCAGCCCCAATTAACGTCCAACTTATATATAAAATAGGTGAGAAAATGAGATATGTTGCTTATAAAATCTATCCAGAAGAGTTTTTAAATAATGAAGTTATTGACAATGCCTTAATTATTGAGGGAAGAAAAGTTAGGAGAGTTAGAATTTTAGGAAAAGTTGAAAATATAAACGTTGGAAACATCATATCCTTTTATGTAGATGGAGTTAATGTCAGATACTTTGAAGACAAGCCAGTGTATATTGAAGAGGGAGATATAGTTGATGTCATTGGAAGACCAAGAACTTATGATGGGGAGAAATATATTATGGCTGAAATTATTAGAAAGAGAGATGAAAGATGGATAAAACTTAGGGATTTAGAAATTAAAAAGACAAGGAAGTATTTATTAGAGAGGGCTGAACCTTATGAAGAGGACTTAGAAGAAGAGATATACGCTGAAATTCTAAATCCTGATATTATAAAAAATAAAATTTTAGTTCTCATTGAGAAAGTTGGTGAGATTACATTTGAAGAACTTGCTGGAATGGTCAATATCCCAGAAGAGGACTTGGAAAAATATTTATCTGAGTTAAAAGAATCAGGGGATATATTTGAACCAAGACCTGGTGTTTATAAGACATTGTAAATTTTAAGAGGTGGAAAATTGTTATTGGAAGAGACATTAAAGTCATGTCCAATTGTTAAAAGAGGAAAGTATCATTATTTTATTCATCCAATAAGTGATGGAGTTCCAATTGTAGAACCAAAATTGTTGAGAGAAGTGGCAATGAGAATAATAAAGATAGGGAATTTTGAGGATGTTGATAAGTTGGTTACTGCTGAGGCAATGGGTATTCCTTTGGTAACAACTCTCTCCTTATATACTGATATACCTTATGTGATTATGAGGAAGAGGGAATATAAATTGCCGGGGGAAATTCCTGTTTTCCAATCTACTGGATATAGTAAAGGACAACTTTATTTAAATGGAATAAAAAAAGGAGATAAGGTTGTTATCATAGATGATGTTATTTCCACAGGAGGAACGATGATTGCTATAATAAACGCTCTGAAAAGGGCAGGGGCTGAGATAAAGGATATCATCTGCGTAATTGAGAGAGGAGAGGGCAAGAAATTAGTTGAAGAAAAAACTGGCTATAAGATAAAGACCTTAGTTAAAATTGATGTTGTTGATGGTAAGGTTGTTATTTTATAACTTTTTTTGTGCTTTTTTAACCAAAATTTTCAATTAAACAATTAAGGTGATTAAATGGATATAAAAGAAGTCAAGCCAACTAAAATTATCTGTGTTGGTTTAAACTACATAGACCATGCAAAGGAGTTAAATATGGAAATCCCAGAGTATCCAATAATATTTTTAAAACCAACCTCTGCAATCATCTACAACGAAGATTATATAATAAGACCAAAAATCTCAAATAGAGTTGATTATGAGGTTGAATTAGCCATAGTTATTGGAAAGAAAGGAAAAAATATTAAAAAAGACGAAGCGGATGATTACATAATGGGATACACAATTTTAAACGATGTAACGGCGAGAGATTTACAGCAGAAAGATGGGCAATGGACAAGGGCTAAATCATTTGATACATTCTGCCCAATAGGGCCGAGAATAGTTAAAGACATAGACCCAATGAATTTAAATATTGAGTGTAGAGTTAATGGGGAGATAAAGCAAAAATCAAAGACAAAAAACATGATTTTTGACGTTTATGAGTTGGTTGAGTTTGTCTCTTCAATAATGACGCTCTATCCCGGAGATATTATCTCCACTGGCACTCCTCCGGGCGTTGGAGAGTTAAAGGCAGGGGATGTTGTGGAGTGTGAGATTGAGGGAATAGGAGTTTTAAGGAATTATGTTAAAGATGAAGAATAAACATAAGAGGCATTGCCGAGCGTAGCGAGGCAATGCATCCTTTGGGTATACCAATAGGGCGAAGCCCTATGGTGGGGGATTGAGGGAATAGGAGTTTTAAGGAATTATGTTAAAGATGAAGAGTAAACTAAAAGTTTTTATAATGTGTGTTTTAATAAGTTTTAATTACTAAAAATTGGAGTTGATTGCCATGGATTTTACTTGGAATGCATATACAGTTAGTGTGATGATTTTTGCCATAGTTATGTTTTTTGCATCCATAACTGTCTTTTATTGGATTAGAAAAATGGAGAAGATTGTTGAAGAAGGGCATTAATCATTTTCATCTTCATCTAATTGCTTATACAGCGAGTATAACTTTGCAAAACCTAAGAGAGCAACGATATAAAACAAAACTCCAAGAATCGAACATACCACTATTGCATTGTCAATATATTGTGGATTAAACGATGCATTAACTATTGATGTTATAATTCCCAAACCTATAAGTTGAAGAAAAAGCTTAACGATATCAAAAGTAGTATCATATAAAACTTTTTTCTTATTAGCCATTTTAGCACCATTTTTATTTTTATACAATTTAAGACCATATAGTGTTTTCAAACTTTAGAATAACTAAGCACTAAATAGTATAAATAGGTGGTTTAGTTGTTCTCTATTCCACATCCAGGAAATTTTGAATCATTAAAAATTATTGTAGATGAAATTAAAAAAGCTAAAAAAATAAATAAAAAGCTTAAAAAGGAGAGTTTTGAGGTATATGTTGGATTTCCAGAGTTTGTAGGAACTGGGAGAGCAACCCTATACAAACCAAATTTTGAAGATTTAGCTAAGCAAGTTAATTATGCCAAAAAACATAATATTAGATTTGAGGTTGTTATAAACGCCTCTTGCATTGGCGGAATGCACTTAACACCAAAAGGCATTAATTATATAAATTGGATTTTTAGCCAGTTAAAGAACATTGGTGTTGATAGCGTTGCCTTATCAGACCCTTATTTAGTAGATTTAGCTAAAAATAATGGATTAGAGGTTAATGTCTCATGCATTGCCTTAGTTGATAGCTTAGATAAAGCCATGTTTTGGGATGAGAAAGAGGTTTATGCAATAACCTTAGATAGCTCAATAAATAGGCATTTTGATGTAATACAGGAGATTAAAGAAAATGTAAGTTGCAAGTTAAAGATTTTGGTAAATGAAGCTTGCTTGTATAAATGTCCTATGAGAACTCAGCACTTTAATTTCTTTTCTCACGCTAATGCTCAAAACATTCCAGCTTTGGATGATTACTATTACAACAAATGTATAAATTTAAGAGTTAAGAAAAAAGAGCTAATAATAAAAAGTCCTTTTGTAAGACCGGAAGATTTAAAGCATTACAAAGGATTAGTGGATATATTTAAAATATCTGGAAGGAGCCATCCAATTGGCTGGATAAAAAGAGTTTTAAACGCCTATTTAAATGAAAAATGGGAGGGCAATTTAATGGAGCTATTAGATTGTCCAAGAGAATTGGAACATTTCTATTATTTGGACAATAAAGCTTTAAATGGAGCTATTGAGTATTGGACGTCATGCAATAAGTTATGTAGTAAATGTAATTTTTGCAGAGAATTGGCAGATAAAGCTTTAAAGGTGAAATATTGAAAGATAAGATTTTAAAAGATAGGGAAGAAATTGAGAGGTTTTTTATAAAGCTTTTAGGTAGGGAGATTTTTATATCAGAGATGGATATCTTTGCTTCAAGATGTGGTTGTGTTGGAATTATGATAGCTGTTAGAGGGCTTTTTGTTGATGATGTAGAGGTATTTAAAGAGAAGATTTTAAATAAGTTAGAGGAGTTGGCTAAAAGTTATGATATAAATGCTGATTGGATATTTGTTAGAGTTCTGCCGGGAAGTGATGATATCATCAATATTGGAGTTAGAGAACTCTGTAATATTTGTAGAGAGGAATATAAATTTAAGAAGCCAAGACCTGACTTGATTAGCTTAAAGTTTTAGTTGGTTGATAGTATGGAATTCTTTAATAGAGAGAAAGAAATCAATTATTTAGTTAAAGTTCTATCTTTTGAACCTAATTTGATTTATTTTATTTATGGACCTATAAACAGTGGTAAAACAACTCTAATAAAGCATGTCATAGAGAATGAGCTTGATAGGAATAAGTATATTGTTTTTTACATAAACCTTAGAGAGCATTTTGTTTCTAAGTATGAAGATTTTATTGAAATTTTATTCAACACATATGAGGAACCATTTATTGAAAAGCTTAAAAGATATTTTTTGAGTTTTATTAAGGATTTGCCCGATAATATTGACATTAAATCAACAATATTAACTGGAATCCCAGTCCCTAAAAATATATTAAACGAATTTTTATCAGCAAAAAATTCTGAAAATGTTTTTAAATACTTAATAAGGATTTTTGAAGATATTAAGAAAAAAGGCAAACAACCAATTTTAATAATCGATGAACTACAAAAGATAGGGGACTTAAAAATAAATGGCTTTTTAATATATGAGTTGTTTAACTTCTTTATAGATTTAACTAAAGAAAAACATCTATGCCATGTTCTCTGCCTAAGTTCAGATAGTTTATTTATCGAGAGAGTTTATAACGAAGGTATGTTAAAAGATAGGTGTAAATATTACTTAGTTGATGACTTTGACTATGAAACAACAAGGGCATTTTTAAAAAGATATGAGTTTAACGATGAAGAGATAGAGATTATTTGGCACTACTTTGGAGGCAAACCAATAAAGTTGGTTGAGGCAGTTCAAGAAAAACTATTAGGGGAAGATATTAAAGAATTCTGCAAAAAATCTCTTAGAGTTAGAAAGAGACAGTTGAAGGATTTGTTATATTCCTTAGAAGATGAGAACAAGGATTTATTTGAAAGGGTGATTAAGCTATTTGAAAACTTTAAAAATAAAGATGAGATATTTTATGAAAAGATAACTGATGAGATTGTATGGACTGTTAAGAAAAACATCTTATTTGTAAATATTGAGGAAGGCATCTTAAAACCTCAAAGTAGATTGGATTTATTGGCAATTAGAGAAATTTTAAATGAAATTAAAATATAAAAGGGATGATAAAATGGGATTTGATATAAAGAAGGTTTTAGATTTAGCGGAGAAAGATTTTGAGAAGGCATGGAGAGAGACAAAGACATTAATAAAAGATAAACACATCGACAATAAATATCCAAGATTAAAGCCAATATATGGAAAACCACATCCAGTTATGGAGACGATAGAGAGATTGAGGCAGGCATATCTAAGAATGGGATTTGAGGAGATGATTAACCCCGTTATCGTTGATGAAATGGAGATTTATAAACAATTTGGACCAGAGGCAATGGCTGTTTTAGATAGATGTTTTTACTTAGCTGGATTGCCAAGGCCAGATGTTGGTTTAGGGAATGAGAAGGTTGAGATTATAAAAAATTTGGGTATAGATGTAAATGGGGAGAAGAAGGAAAGATTGAGAGAAGTTCTCCATTCATATAAAAAGGGAGTTATAGATGGAGATGATTTGGTCTTTGAAATAGCCAAGGCATTAAATGTAAGTAATGAGATTGGATTAAAGGTTTTAGAAACTGCATTTCCAGAGTTTAAAGATTTGAAGCCAGAAGCAACAACTTTAACATTAAGAAGTCATATGACATCTGGGTGGTTTATAACTCTAAGCAGTTTAATAAAAAAGAGAAAACTGCCTTTAAAGTTATTCTCCATAGATAGATGTTTTAGGAGGGAGCAGAGAGAGGATAGAAGTCATTTAATGACTTATCACTCTGCATCTTGTGTTGTTGTTGGTGAAGATGTTAGTGTAGATGATGGAAAGGTGGTTGCTGAGGGTTTATTAGAGCAATTTGGATTTACAAAATTTAAGTTTAAGCCAGATGAGAAGAAGAGCAAATACTATACTCCAGAAACTCAGACAGAGGTCTATGCATATCATCCAAAGTTGGGAGAGTGGATTGAAGTAGCAACCTTTGGAGTTTATTCACCAATTGCTTTAGCTAAATATGGGATTGATGTGCCAGTTATGAATCTCGGTTTAGGAGTTGAGAGATTGGCAATGATTATCTACGGCTATGAGGATGTTAGGGCAATGGTTTATCCTCAATTTTATGAATATAAATTGAGTGATAGGGATATAGCTGGGATGATTAAGATTGATAAAGTTCCTGTATTGGATGAGTTTTATAACTTTGCAAATGAGCTTATTGATGTTTGCATAGCAAATAAAGATAAGGAAAGTCCATGCTCTGTTGAAGTTAAAAAAGAGTTTAATTTCAATGGGGAGAAGAGAGCTATTAAGGTAGAGATATTTGAAAATGAGCCAAATAAAAAGCTTTTAGGACCTTCAATATTAAATGAGGTCTATGTTTATGATGGAAATATATATGGTATTCCACCAACATTTGAAGGAATTAAAGAAGAATACATCCCAATCTTAAAGAAAGCTAAGGAGGAAGGAGTTCCTATAAACATTAGATACATAGATGGAATTATCTATAAATTAGTAGCTAAGATTGAAGAGAGCTTACTATCGAATGTAGATGAATTTAAGTTCAGAGTCCCAATAGTTAGGAGTTTGAGCGATATAAATCTAAAAGTTGATGAATTGGCTTTAAAACAGATAATGGGGGAGAATAAGGTTATAGATGTTAGGGGACCTGTTTTCTTAAATGCAAAAGTTGAGATAAAATAGGATAATCTTTTAACCTTGTTTATTTTTTAACGCAGTTTTCAACAAAATACTTATAAACCTTATATCCATCTTCAGAAAGTTCTGGATGGAATGATAAAGCCATATATTTCCCCTGCTTAACTCCAACAATTTTATCTCCATCTTTTGCTATAACCTCAACATCATCACTTAAAATCTTATCAACCACTGGGGCTCTTATAAACACACCATAAACCTTTCCTAAATCTTTAAATTCAATTTCTTTTTCAAAGCTATCTACCTGCCTTCCATAGGCATTTCTTTTAACAGTGATGTCCATCAATTCCAATAAAATTTGATTAAGTCCAGTTCCTTTTGATAACAAAACCATTCCAGCACAAGTTCCCAATATTGGTAAATCAGAATTTTTTATTTTTTCTAATAACCCATACTTTTTCATTAATTTACCTATGGCTGTGCTTTCTCCTCCTGGGATTATTAAGGCATCAATCCCCTCTAAATCCTCAACTCTTTTAACTTTCTTTGCAGTGTAACCAGCTTTTTTAATTGCCTCTTCATGCTCTTCAACATCTCCCTGAATTGCTAAGATGCCGATAATCATACTTACCCTCATTTTAATTTTTGATGTTTTTGTAATTTATTTCAATATTCATAATATAATCTAATTCTTATTCTTTGTTTTTTGTTGTATTTAAATATTTAAGTTATGTTTATCTCGTGGAGAGTTTTTTATTTTCAATTTAGAGGTTTTTAATTTATTATTTTTTAGTTTTATGGATTTTTATCAAATTTCTAAGGGTAGTTTATTTTAATGATTTTATTTATTTGGATTAATTAAATTATTGAGATTTTTAGAAGAGTTTGGTTAATTATTTTTAGTTTGTTATTTCCACAACAATTAATTTCTATTTTGAAAATTAGAAATTTTAAAGTTCTTTTTATAATTGTAGAGAAAAGTTTAAATATTAGTAAAGATATATAAATAAGAGTAGTTATATACCCTTCGGCAAATGTGGTGTAGAAAAGCTTAAATATTAGAAATGATAAGGTATATTATGTTGTCGATGATTGCCCTGTTAAAATCAGACCTCTCGGAGGATGGAAATTTTGTATAGGGAGTATCAAACAAGTTTTGGTTTTATTGATGTTTTGTTAAAATCAGACCTCTCGGAGGATGGAAATTATGGCATTAGGCATTAGGCATTAGAAAAATAGAAGGTTAAAATCAGACCTCTCGGAGGATGGAAATTATATAAGTAGTTTTATAATTTTTAAACAAAACTATTTAAATTTTTGGTTAAAATCAGACCTCTCGGAGGATGGAAATCGCATATTTTAAAATAAACGAAGGTCGAGCATCCTCGAGTTAAAATCAGACCTCTCGGAGGATGGAAATGACGCCAAGCTCATATTCTCAGCCAACCAGTTGCGTTAAAATCAGACCTCTCGGAGGATGGAAATTTTCACTTGGTTGATGATATCAGTATCCCATTCATATTGTTAAAATCAGACCTCTCGGAGGATGGAAATTTGGAATTCAAAGTGGATATGTAAGTATAGAACCAACTGACGGTTAAAATCAGACCTCTCGGAGGATGGAAATTGGGAGAGTTAGAAAATACTTAAAAAGGATGTATGGAGGTTAAAATCAGACCTCTCGGAGGATGGAAATCCAGTTATTCTTTAAAAATAAAAAAATGAGGTGGTTGGGTTAAAATCAGACCTCTCGGAGGATGGAAATTGGGAGAGTTAGAAAATACTTAAAAAGGATGTATGGAGGTTAAAATCAGACCTCTCGGAGGATGGAAATTGGGAGAGTTAGAAAATACTTAAAAA
>JAMOTQ010000104.1 GCA_027068365.1 Methanocaldococcus sp. | reverse complement strand
TGGAAAATTAGCCAAGGATGTTATTGAAAATAACTTAGAGATTGCCTACAAAATTGGTGAGATTGTTGGAAAACTGCATAAAAATGATGTAATTCATAATGATTTAACAACATCCAACTTCATATTTGATAAATATTTATATATCATTGATTTTGGCTTAGGAAAGATTTCAAATCTTGATGAAGATAAGGCAGTTGATTTAATCGTCTTTAAAAAAGCAGTGTTATCTACTCATCATGAAAAATTTGAAGAGATTTGGGGGAGGTTTTTAGAGGGCTATAAAAGCGTTTATGATAGGTGGGAAGTTATATTGGATTTGATGAAAGATGTAGAAAAGAGGGCGAGATATGTAGAATAAGTATTTATATAATAAATAGCTTAAATCTTCCAATAAAAACTTTGAGGTGCAATATATGGTAACAAAGGAAGATGTTTTAAATGCCTTAAAAACCGTTGCAGACCCACACATGGGAATAAGCATTGTAGATATGGGATTAATTAGAGATGTAGAGGTTGATGATGAGGGCAATGTAAAATTTAAGCTCATTCCTACAAACCCTTACTGTATGAGTGTTATGGCAATGGCATTTCAGGCAAAAGAAGCGGTTAAATCATTAGAAGGAGTTAAAAAGGTTGAGGTTATTGTTGAAGGGCATGTAATGGAGAATGACATTAATGAAATGTTGAAGGATAAGGAATAAAAGTGGTTATTATGAAAAGATTTGAGATTATTCTTTTTTTAATTTTATCAGTTTTAATTTTTATTTTTGGTTATTTTGTAGGATTATCTCAACCTTTATATTCTGAAAATATAGTAGTTCAATATTTCAAAAATCCAAAGCCATTTTCAGTAGAAAATGTAAATATACCGGTTACTTACTACGGGACTATAAATGGGAAATATATAGGTTATCAAATAACTCCTCACAATGTCAATGATGAGGCAAGAAAAAGTTTCTATAAATATTTTGAGCTAAAAGATAAAAATCCAAAAGAAGCTGAGAAATATTTAAAAAGAGGATTATTTTTAACAGAATATCTAATATCTCAGGCAGATGAAGAAAAAGTTGAGGTAAATGGGAAGAACATCACTTTTATTGTTTGGAGGTATAATTTTGAATTTCCACTTTATAATCTATCTAAGGGATGGAGAGGGGCGTTATGCCAAGCGGGATGTTTAAAAACCTTATATTTGGCTTATGAAGTTACCGGAGATAAGAGGTATTTAAATTATGCAAATTTGGCTTTGAATGCATTTAAAGTTCCAGTTGAGAAAGGAGGATTATTAAAAATTAGATATTATAAAAATAATAGCTACTATTGGTTTCCAGAGTATGCCTCTGAAAATCCTCCGTATGTGTTAAATGGATTTATTACAGCCACTCTATGGATTGGTGAGTTTGGAAATAAAACAGGGAAGGTTGATGCTTTATATTTATATAAAGAGGGCTTAAAATCAATAAAAACATTCCTCCCAATGTATGATGCCGGAGATTGGAGTTATTACGATGCTTTGGGGCATAGATGCAATAAACATTATGAACACTTGCATAAACTGCAAATGTTATGGCTTTATAACAAAACAAAAGATGAAATATATTTAAAATATTACAAAAAATGGA
>JAMOTQ010000103.1 GCA_027068365.1 Methanocaldococcus sp. | reverse complement strand
AAGTTGTGATATGTTATGACATAATCATACAACAATCCAATAAAAAAGTCAATTATTTTTTAAGAGCTTTTTCAATTGTTTCAATTGCTATATATCCAGCTTTATGTAAAATAGTGTCTCCAAGTTCTTTATCAATTTTCATACTTGCTAAACATGGATAGTTGTGATGAGCATTAGCAATTTCTTCTTTTAAATTATCTATTTTCTTCCCTTTTAATCTTTTGGCTATATAATATGTTTCTCCACAAGGAGCAGAGATTTTAACTTTAACATCTTTAATAATACCATTTTCAACTTCTATCTCTAACTCTGGCTTACCTATCTTAAAGTAGTCAATAAATTCATTTATATATTTGTTATCTTCTTTCTTCTCCAATGAACAGAAGGGTTTCGGGTTTTCGAACTCAATATTGTAGTTATCGCAAACCCTCTTTAAATCTCTCCTCAATGCCAAAGACAAATCATGTGGAGTTTCAGAAGGGACAATCAAAGCTTTATAACCCTTTTCTTTTAATAATAAAGGGAGTTCATACAACAAATCTTCATGTAATTGGGCAATGCAAACATCCCCCTCTGGGAGTTCTGGAAGGTAATCATAAGGGTTATCAACAAACTCCTCATAAACTTCATCCACAACAATATTCTTTACATTATCCTTAAAACTCCAATCTCCCCTACAATTATAACAATCATCACATATTCTGCAGAAATCTGGTTCATTTAAAAGATTTTTATAGAATTTCTCCATTCTTTGATTATTTTTATGGTAAATAAACACTGCTTTCATAATTTCCCACCCATAAAAAACTAAAAATAGATTAGAAGAGAATTAAGTTTCCTAAAGCTAATATAAATAACATCCCCATTAAAGCTAAATGAGCTGAATAAATTCCAGTATTTTGGAATTGAGTTTTTAATATATTGCATATAGTTGGGCAAACTGTTAGAGGAGTTATTATTTGAAAGAGTATTGCTAAATAACCTATTGTATTATTACTTATAAATAATGCGGCTAAGGTTAATATAAAAGCCAATATTAAAGATGCAAAATGTGGCATTAACCTCATTCCTGTCAATCTAAATGTGGCAAATCCTGAAAGCATAGAGCCAAATATTACTGATAGAGATATTAAAGTTATTACTTTATCCATAATACCCCACCCCCTTTTATAACCAAATTGGTCTGATGTTTGGCTTTGATAAATAATTTAAAAATGTTGGTGCTCCAGCAATCTCAAAGCCCTCCTCTAAATTTTTCTCATTGATTCCTCTAAACTCTGCACTCAACTCACAAACATAAACTTTAACCCCTTTCTTTAAAATATCCCTAACTAAATCTCCAAGTTTTGGAAAGGCAGGATGTTTAACTTTATCACACTCCCCCTTTAAAGCCAAACTTACTCCATCCATCATTAAGAATATTGTTGGCTTCAAGTTCATTTTTAAAGCAACATCTGCTATCATAAATGTTGCATATGCCTTTTCAGCATTTCCAGTTCCTGTTGTGTTTATTATAAAAAGTTCATCAATCTTTGTTACTGCTGTTTTTTCTTCTTTCTTCTCTCCCTTCTTAACCAATATTCTGTAAGTTCCATCCCCCCTATCTTCAACTTTTATTATTTCATTACCCATTCCTTT
>JAMOTQ010000102.1 GCA_027068365.1 Methanocaldococcus sp. | reverse complement strand
CCAGACAAATTTAAAAATTTAAGTAGTGAGGAGTTAGAAGATATTGAAAAAGTTTATAATATTATAGAAAAGGAATCTGATAGGGCAGTTATCATTGGGACAGTAGTTAAAGAGGAAAAAGCTAAAAAAATAGAAGACCTATTAAAAGAAAAATTAGGTAGTGAGAAATGGACAGTTATAAAGATTCCAATATTAAAGGTTAAAGTCCATAGGGTTTAAAGGTGGGATAAATGAAAATCTTGTTGTATTTATTCGTTGAAAGTGAAAATGTTGGAAAGGCGATAAACGCGTTATCAGAAGGAGGAATTACTGGATTTTTCTTATATGATTATAAGGGAATGTCTCCCCAAGATTGGCAGGGATTTTTATTAGATGAAGACCCAGAGATGGCTATTAAAGCAGTTAATGATTTAGCACAGAATGCTGTGTTAATTGGAAGTGTTGTAAATGAGGAAAAACTCATGGAGATTGAAAAGCTAATAGATGAAAAACTTGCTGACTGCAAATATACAATAATTGAAATTCCTATTGAGGGAATAATTGTAAATATGCCATAAGTATGAGGAGATGGTATGAGTAGGAGAGGGAGACCAAAAATTCCAAGATTTGTATCTGAGGAACCAAAATTTAAGATATTTAAGCCACAAGGAATTTCTCTTACAGAGGTGGATAGAGTTATATTGAGTGTGGATGAGTTGGAGGCAATTAGGTTGGTTGATTATCTTGATTATACTCAGGAAGATGCTGCTAAGTTAATGGGAATTTCAAGAAGAGTTTTGTGGAGCTTATTAACAGAGGGTAGGAGAAAAATTGCCGATGCGTTAATAAATGGGAAGGCAATAGTTATTGAAGGAGGAGAATATAGGATTAGGGAATGTGGCTTTTGTATGAGGCATAGATTTGGAATAAAAAAACATTGCAGAATTTGGAGGGAAGAGCCATGATACTGTTGGAAGTTAAAAATGTCACAAAAAAATTTGGAGATAAGGTAGTATTGAAAAACATTTCTTTCACATTAGATGAGGGGGAATCATTGGGGATTTTGGGAAAGAGTGGAGCTGGAAAATCAGTCCTTTTACACATGTTGAGAGGAATGGAGGGCTATGAACCAACGGAAGGACAGATTATCTACCATGTCGCTTACTGTGAAAAATGTGGCTATGTAGATGTCCCTTCAAAGGCAGGAAGTCCTTGTAAAAAGTGTGGAAATGAGCTTAAAAAGATAGAGGTTGATTTTTGGAATGACAAAAAATACACATATAGTTTAAAAAGAAAAATTGCTATAATGCTTCAAAGAACCTTTGCTTTATATGGGGAAAAAACTGTCCTTGAAAATATCTTAGAGGCGTTACATCAAGCTGGCTATGAGGGGAAGGAAGCAATTGATTTGGCGTTAAAGTTAATTAAAATGGTTAAGTTGGAGCATAGAATAACCCACATTGCAAGAGATTTGAGTGGAGGGGAGAAGCAGAGGGTTGTTTTAGCAAGACAAATAGCCAAAGAGCCGGTTATATTCTTAGCTGACGAGCCAACTGGAACATTAGACCCACAAACTGCCAAGTTAGTTCATTCTGCCTTAAAGGAGCTTGTTATTAAAAATAACATAAGTTTGATTTTAACATCTCACTGGCCAGAGGTTATTGCCGAACTAACAGAGAAGGCAATTTGG